>NZ_JASJXG010000003.1:0-266030 GCF_035018765.1 Variovorax sp. RTB1 | reverse complement strand
GACCGTATGGGCTTCAGCCGTGTAGAGCACTTTGTCGAGTTTGGTGGTCATGTGATTTCCTTGGGTTGGGGTTGGGGTGGAAAAAGGGGTGAGGGGAAAACAAAGAAATCTCAAGCGGCCTTGATGCGGTCGCGCAGCGTTTGCAATTGCTGCGTGAGCGCGACCAGTTCGGATACAGAGCACTGCGTCGCGGCCATCAGGCAGCCCGGCACCGCGGCGGCGCGTGCCTTGAGCTTGCGACCGGAGGCAGTGAGGGTGACGCGCACGCGGCGCTCGTCGGCCACGTCGCGCACACGCGCCACATAGCCGCTGGCTTCGAGCCGTTTAAGCAGCGGCGTCAGCGTGCCGGAGTCGAGCGACACACGCTCGCCCAGCGCCGACACCATGACGCCGTCCTGCTCCCACAGGGCGAGCATGACGATGTATTGCGGGTAGGTGAGAGTGAGCTTTTCGAGCAGGGGCTTGTAGAGCCGCGTCATCGCCAGAGACGCCGAATACACCGCGAAGCACAGCTGGTTGTCCAGATGTTGCATGTCGACGGTGGCAGGTTTGGAACGCATGAATAGAACTATATCGAACAATTAAATTGTGTGCAATCTAGTTGTGGCGTCGTTAATTGAAAGAATTTGAAACCGGTTGAATTTTCGAAGCGCCCGCAGCGCCTGAAAAGACTGTTTATCGGGTCGTCATCAACGCGTTGGCGACAGCATGGAACGCGGGCAGCGTCAGAGGGTCGTTGCCCGCGTTGGCAGCAATGGGGTGCGCTGCGTAGCGCACGATCACCATCTCGGCCTTCGGGTCGACGTAGATGCTCTGGCCGTGGATGCCGCGCGCCATGTAGGCGCCGTGGTCGTTGTTCGTCGACCACCACATGTCGCGGTACGACCAGCCCGGCAGCAAGGCGTAGCCAGCCTTGGCAAACTTCGCCTTGTCACCACCGCCCGTAATCTCGGCGATGGCCGACTGCGGAACGACTTGCTGGCCGTTGGCGCGACCGCCGTTGCGCATGGTTTCGCCGAAGCGCGCCAGGTCGCGCAGCGTGGTGTTCAGGCCGCCGCCGCCCGACTCGGTGCCGATGCGGTCGACCATGAAGTAGGCGTCTTGCTCGGCCCCGATGCGGCGCCAGATCTTCTCGGAGAGAAGGTCGGCCAGCGACTGGCCGGAAGCGCGCCGTAATACCCACGCGAGCACTTCGGCGTTCACCGTCTTGTAGGCGAAGCCTTCGTCGTGCGAGCCTTCTTTTTGCAGAGTTTTCAGGAAGTCGTAGAAGCTCCTGGGGCCGGCGTAGCCGGTGCCCTGAACCATCATGCCGCCGGCACGTGCGTAGTCGAAAACCTCGGCTTTCGGGTCGGCGTAGTTCTCCGAGTACTTCACGCCGACGGTCATGCCCATGACCTGGCGCACGGTCGCGTCGCCGTACGCCGTGTCTTTCATTTCCGGCAAATACTTCGTCACCGGCGCAGCCGGATCGAGCTTGCCCTCGGCCACCAGGATGGCGGCCAGCGTGCCGACGAACGACTTGGTCACCGACATGGCCAGGTGCGGCCGCTCGGGCGTGAGCGCACCGAAATACTTTTCGTAGACGACTTCGCCTTTATGCAGCACAAGGATGCCGTCGGTGTAGGTGCGAGGCAGCATCTGGCCGAAGGTCATCGGCTCGCCGCCCAGCGCGGTGAAGGCGATGCCGTCGAGGTCGCGTGGCGCTGCGGGCAACGGGCTGGGCGCACCGTTGCCGCGCCAGACGTTGGCAGTCGGCACCGACTCGCGCACATGCGAAAAGCTCCAGCGGTTGCGCGGAAAAGCACCCCCTCGAGGGTCGTCGAAGGTGATGAGCTTGTCGGGCGCGGGCGGAAATCCCTGCATCCAGCCGAGCGCGCCGACCGACGTGGCCGCCGGATCGGGGAGTAGTGCTGGCGCAGGTTGGGCGGTGGCTTCAATCACGATAAAAATCCCGGACAGGGCAGCGAGCGTGAGGGCGGCGAGCCCGGAGCGACGAGGAATGAACATGAAGCGTCTCCGTTTCAGCGTCCGCTGAAGCGCGACGGCCGCCGCTCGACGAACGAGCGCACGCCTTCCGCGGCGTCTTCGCTGTTCGACAGCCGCTTCTGCGTCTCAATGAATTCGGCGACCGCAGCCGCCGGACCTTCTTCGACCGCTTTCAGAATGTTGAGACGCGTGGCGACCACGGCGAGCGGTGCCTGCGCTGCAATGCGTTGCGCAATCACCAGCGCTTCGTCGAGCTCCTGGCCTGCAGGCACCACCTTCTGCACGAAGTTGAGGCGATAAGCCTCTGCACTGCCGAACTCGTCGGCGGTGAGCAGATGCAGCATCGCGTTGCCCAGGCCGGCCCGCTCGGCCATCCGCAGCGTGGCGCCGCCGGTCGCCATGATCCCGCGCTGCACTTCGAGCTGTGAGAAGCGGCAGTTATCGGCCGCGACCACGATGTCGGCGCCGAGCATCAGCTCGATGCCCACCGTGAAGCAAATGCCCTTGACCGCCACCACCATCGGCTTGGTACGCCGCCGGTAGCCCGGCAGGCCGAAGTCGTGCGGCTCGACCAGGCCTTCCGGCACCGCCTTCTCGCCGCGCTTCATGTACTCGGTGATGAGCGGCAGATCGAGCCCGGCGGTGAAGTGATCGCCGAAGGCATGCAGCACGCCGACGCGCAAGGCAGGGTCGTCGTCGAGCCGCGTGTAGGCCTCGGCCAATTGCCGAAACATGGGCGGCGTCCAGCCGTTGCGCTTGGCCGGCCGGTTGATGCCGATCAGCAAGACATGGTCGATGACCTGCGTGTCGATGCAGCCTTCTACGGGCGGCGTTGTGGCAACAATGTTCATGGCGGTTGTCTCTTTGAATTATTGGTGAACACCGCGGAACCGGCTTCGCCGGGCCGCTGGTGTTGCCCCCTTGCAAGGGGGTGGCGGAAGCGACACGAAGTGCGCGACGACTCGGGGGTTAGTAGGTGTACACGCCGCGTTTTGTTTTTCTACCGAGCTGTCCCGCAGCGACCATTTCCTTCAGCAGAGGGCAAGGCCGGTACTTGGAGTCGCCGAATTGCGCGAGGTACACCTCCATCACCGCCAGGCACACGTCGAGCCCGATCATGTCGGCCAGCGCCAGTGGCCCGATCGGCTGGTTGCAGCCCAGCTTCATGCCGGCGTCGATGTCTTCGGCCTTCGCGAGTCCTTCTGACAGCACGAAAAAAGCTTCGTTGATCATCGGCACCAGGATGCGGTTGACCACGAAACCGGGTGCGTTTTTGACGGTGATCGGTGACTTGCCCAACCTCACGGCGAGTGCCTTGACTGCGTCGTGCGTTTCGTCGCTGGTGAGGTAGCCGCGAATGATTTCGACCAGCGCCATCATCGGCACCGGGTTGAAGAAGTGCATGCCGATGAAGCGATCCGGGCGCGACGTGGCGGCCGCCAGCTGCGTGATCGAAATCGACGAGGTGTTCGACGCGATGATCACCTCGGGCGCGAGCAGTTCGTCGACCTGCTTCAGGATCTTGAACTTGAGCGCCTCGTTTTCGGTCGCGGCTTCGATTACCAGTTGCGCGCTCTTCAGTTCCGCGTAATCGCTCGAGCCTTTGATGAGCGCGAGCGCGACGTCTTTTTGCGCAGCCGTCAGCTTCTCTTTCTTGATGAGCCGGTCGAGGCTGCCCGCCACCGCCGCAATGCCCTTGTCGACCGCGGCTTGCGCGATGTCGACCATGACGACTTTCACGCCGGCCACAGCGCAGGCCTGCGCGATGCCGTTGCCCATGGTGCCGGCGCCGATGATGCCGACGGTCTGAATCGCCATTTGAAAACTCCTCGATGTGTTTGGAAAAAATGTCTGAAGGAAGCGCCCAGGAAGGGCGCGCCGATGGACCTTATTGTGAAACACGCGGTGATCAGGTTGTGAGCGACACTCACCGGGGTTCAGCCCGGGGTCTAGCGAATCAGGCGCGAAGCGCGTATCTTGGATCAAGACGTCCACGCGCTAAAGCTATGTCCCTCCCGAACGCCATCGAACAACCCGAGCCGCACATGCGGGCGTGGAAGTTCGTGCTGCGTGCGACCTCCGCGCAGGAGGCGCTGCTGCGTCGGTTCAGCGGGCAGGCCCGCTGGGTCTGGAATCACGCGCTGGCCGAGCATCAGGCAAGGGATGTGCGTAAGGAGCCGCACGCAAATTACAACGCCATGGCCCTGTGGCTCACTGCGTGGCGCACAGCGCCTGAGACCGTGTGGCTTGCCCAGTCGCCTGTGCACGCGCAGCAGCAGGTGCTTAAAAGACTGGACGCCGCGTTCCAGCGCTACTTCGCCCCCGTTAAAGCCCGCAGGAAGCTGGGCTACCCCCGCTTTAAAAAATACGGGGACGATCCGGGGCTTCGCTTTCCCGTGGCCCCGCTGCTCGACCAAGCTAACGGGCGCCTCAAGCTTCCCAAATTAGGCTGGGTGCGGCTTCGCCAAAGCCAGGCGGTGGCCGGTGAGATCAGGAACGCGACCGTACGCCGCGACGCAGGCAAGTGGACCGTTGCGATCCAGACCCGCCACGCTGGCGTACTGCCGGCCGGCGGCCTGTCCCCATCGCTCGGCATTGATGTCGGCATAGCCACCTTTGCGGCGGACAGCAGTGGACGCATGGTCGAGCCGCTCAATGCGTTGAAGGCCCAGGCCGTCCGGCTGCGCCGGTACCAGCGCAGCGTGAGCCGGAAAGTGAAAGGCTCATGCAATCGCAAGAAGGCGGTGATCAAGCTGCGCGCCCTTCACAAGAAGATCGCCAACCAGCGCAGCGACTGGCTGCACAAGCTCACCACGGGCTTGGCCAGAGAACATGCGGTGATCGCGATCGAAGACCTGCGCGTCGCGAACATGAGCGCCAGCGCCAAGGGGGCGGTCGAGCACCCTGGCGCGAAAGTGCGCCAGAAGGCAGGGCTCAACAAAGCCATCCTCGACCAGGGCTGGTCTGAGTTCGCCCGGCAGCTCGCGTACAAGCTGGAGAGCAACGGCGGTGCGCTGGTGAAGGTCAGCCCCGCCTACACCTCCCAGACGTGTAGCTGTTGCGGGCACGTGGACAAGCTCAACAGAAAGACGCAAGCGTCCTTCGTCTGCGTGGTTTGCGGCCATGCAGAACATGCGGACACCAATGCCGCAAAAAACATTCTGGCCGCGGGACACGCGGTCTGGACAGCGATGTCCGATGCCTGTGGAGGGGACGGCTCTGGCCTTGTGCGTAAGCGCAAGGCTAGACCAGCCGCCGTGAAGCAGGAACTCACCGAGGCGATCGTGCCCGCTCAGCAGGCTGAGCATGCATGACGCAGTAGGAATCCTCGCCCTTCAGGGCGGGGAGGATGTCAATTAAAGTTGTCGCATGACCATCATCGGCACGCCTCTTTCTCCTTTTGCAACCCGCGTCATGCTGCTCGGCTCCGGCGAGCTCGGCAAGGAGGTGCTGATCGCCTTGCAGCGCCTCGGCGTCGAGACCATCGCGGTCGATCGCTATGCCGACGCACCGGGCCAGCAAGTCGCGCACCACGCGCGCACCATCACGATGAGCGACCCCGCGGCGCTCAAGGCGCTGATCGAGGCCGAGAAGCCCGACCTCGTCGTGCCCGAGATCGAGGCGATCGCCACGCACATGCTGCAGGAGCTCGAAGACGCTGGTGTGGTGCGCGTCATTCCTACCGCGCGCGCGGCTCGGCTCACGATGGACCGCGAAGGCATTCGTCGCCTCGCTGCGGAAACGCTCGGTGTGCCGACCAGCCCGTACAAGTTTTGCGATTCGCTCGCCGAGTTGCAGGCTGCCATCGATGGTCACGACAAAGACAAAGACAAGGGCGAAAAGGGCATCGGCTACCCCTGCATCGTCAAGCCGGTCATGAGCAGTTCCGGCAAGGGCCAGAGCAAGATCGACGGGCCGGCCGACGTGCAAAAAGCGTGGGAGTACGCCATGGCCGGCGGCCGTGTCAGTCACGGGCGAGTGATCGTCGAAGGCTTCATCGACTTCGACTACGAGATCACGCTGCTGACGGTGCGGGCCCGCGGCGCAGCAGGCGCCGTCGAGACGAAGTTCTGTGAACCGATCGGCCATGTGCAGGTAAGCGGCGATTACGTCGAAAGCTGGCAGCCGCACCCGATGGCGCCTGCGGCCTTGCTGAAGGCGCAGCAGATCGCCGAAGCCGTGACGTCCGACCTCGGCGGTCAGGGCCTGTTCGGCGTCGAGCTGTTCGTCAAGGGCGACGAGGTCTGGTTCAGCGAAGTGAGCCCGCGACCGCACGACACCGGCATGGTGACGATGGCGACGCAGTGGCAAAACGAGTTCGAGCTGCACGCACGCGCCATCCTCGGATTGCCGGTCGACACCACGCTGAAAAGCGCGGGCGCCAGCGCGGTGATCTACGGCGGTGTCGACGCCACCGGCATCGTGTTCGACGGCATTGCCGATGCGCTGCAAGTGCCGGGGTCGGACATCCGTCTCTTCGGCAAGCCCGAGAGCTTCGTCAAGCGGCGCATGGGCGTGGCGCTGGTGCATGCGGCCGATGTGGACACGGCGCGGTCGCGGGCGAAAGATGCGGCTTCGCGGGTGAAGCCGCGCAAGGCCTGATGCAGAGGCCTCAAAGAGGCGATTCAAATAGCGATCAAAAAACCAACCGGAGACATTCGAATGTTGCACCCCCAAGCCCGCGCACTGATGGACCTGATGGCCGAGCGCGGCGTGCCACCGACCCATACGCTGTCACCCGCCGAGGCGCGCGCTTTCTACCGTGAGCGGCGCACCTTTACGCAGCCTGAACCGCCGCAAGTCGCGGCAGTGCGCGAGCTGACGGCTACTACGCCACAGGGCGACATCCCGCTTCGTCTGTATCGGCCGCTGGGTTCTGACGCCACAACGGTGTTGCCGGTGCTGGTTTATTACCACGGCGGGGGCTGGGTCATTGGCGACCTCGACACGCACGACACGCTGTGCCGCGAGCTGGCAAACGCGGCCGGTTGTGCGGTCGTCGCTGTCGACTACCGCATGGGGCCGGAGCATCGCTTTCCGGCTGCAGTCGACGATGTATTGGCTGCCACCCGCTGGGTGCGCGAGCAGGCTGGTGCGTTGAGGCTCGATCCCGGCCGTCTCGCAGTGGGCGGCGACAGTGCCGGCGGCAATCTGGCCGCTGTGGTCGCGCTGGCGGCCCGTGATGCCGGCGATCTGCCGATCGCGTTCCAGTTGCTGATCTACCCAGCCACCGACATGCGCCGCGGGCATCCTTCGCACACGACCAACGGAGACGGCTATGTGCTGACACGCGACACGCTCGCTTACTTTCACGACCACTACATCGCTGACCCCGCGCACGATCTCGATTGGCGCGCATCGCCATTGCTGCACACCGATCTGGCAGGATTGCCGCCGGCACTGGTAATCACGGCTGGCTACGACCCATTGCGGGATGAAGGCCTGGACTACGCCCGCGCACTGACCGAGGCCGGCAACCGAGCGACCTGCGTCTGCTTCGAGCGGCAGATTCACGGCTTCATCACGATGGGCCGCGTGCTCGACGAGGCGAACACGGCGGTGGCTTTGTGTGCGGCCGAACTTCGGCGCGTATTGGGTTAACCGCGCGGGCTAACCGCGGGCAGGCCCGGCGCGCTGGCCCACATCGCGCCAGACGCAAAAAAGGCTCCCGAGGGAGCCTTTTTATCTATTGCGTGAGCAACCGAGCTGCTAGAGCTTAGTAACCGCCGCGGCTTCCGCCGCCGCCGCCACCACCGTAGCCGCCGCCGCCACCGCTGCGGCCACCGCCGCCGCCGCCACCACCGTAGCCGCCACCGCCGCCGCCGGCGCCGCCGCCGTATCCACCGCCGCCGCCGCTACGGCCGCCACCACCACCGAAACCGCCGCCAGCTGGGCGCGGTTCCATCGGACGGGCTTCGTTCACGGTCAGGGCGCGACCGTCGAGCGAATGGCCATTCATGCCTTCGATGGCTGCCAACGCTTCAGCGTCAGTACCCATTTCGACAAAGCCGAAGCCCTTCGAGCGGCCGGTGTCACGTTCCATCATGACCTTGGCAGATGCGACCGAACCGTACTGGCCGAAGGCCTGCTCGAGGTCGTTGTCACGGATGTTGTAGGACAGATTGCCTACGTAAAGTTTCTTGCCCATGGAGGGACTCCTAATTCAGACCAACAAAACAAAGCGATGGAGTCCCAGAATCACAACAAACAAATGCGCTGTGGCGCGAAACTGACCGATCACCGGATCACGTGCTCACAAAGATAAATTGCTGGCACGTCTGACTATTATCCGCCTGATTTGCAGTTTGGGTACGAAATCGTGTTTTATTGATCGATCCGGCGTGGCGCCGAGCGATTTCGCAACGGTTTGAGCAGGTCCGAAAGCCCGTTATGGTCGATTTCATGCATCAGCGCGAGCAGGCGGCCAATTTCTCCCGAGGGAAAACCCTCGCGCGCGAACCATGTGAGGTAGTTGCCGGGCAAATCGGCGATCAGTTTGCCCTTATGTTTGCCAAATGGCATTTCCAGCGTGACGAGGCGTTCCAGGTCTTCGGGCTTCATGTGCTTCAGCCGCCGCTGCGTTTCACGCTGCGGCCTTGCTTCACCAGCGCCGTGGTCACGACATCGCGATGATCGCCCTGGATTTCGATGACGCCGTCCTTCACCGTACCGCCGGAGCCGCAGGATGCCTTGAGTTGTTTTGCCAGCAATGCCATCGCATCGGCATCGAGCCCAAGGCCTTTGATCAGCGTCACGCCCTTGCCTTTGCGGCCCTTGGTCTCGTGCGATAGACGCACAATGCCGTCGGTGGGCGGCGCGGGCGCCCTGACTTGGCCGCAGCACACGCACGAAGCGACCGGCTGACGGCAATCGGGGCAGATGCGCCCAGCGTCGGTGGAATAGACCAGCCGGCTGGAGGATGCTCCGGGCGTGACGGTGCGCTTGATCATTTCGACGATTTTATTTGTGACGTTTATATTTTTATCAGCACGCTGACCTCATGCCATTTTCTTCACTGGGCTTGATTCCCGCTCTCTTGCGCGCCGCGACCGAGTCGGGCTACGCCACGCCGACCCCGATCCAGTCGGCTGCGATCCCGCCGATTTTGCAGGGCCGCGACGTGCTCGGTTCGGCCCAAACCGGCTCGGGCAAGACGGCCGCATTTTCCTTGCCGATGCTGCAACGCCTGGCAGCCGGACAGCCTCACACGCCGCGCCGTGTCCGTGCGCTGGTACTTGTGCCCACGCGGGAGCTCGCGGCCCAGGTCGGCGAGGCGCTGCGCAGCCTGGCGCAGCATCTGCCCGAGCCGCTGCGCATTGCCATCGCCTTTGGCGGCGTCTCGATCAATCCGCAAATGATGGGCTTGCGCGGCGGCGCCGACATCATGGTCGCGACGCCGGGGCGGCTGCTCGACCTGGTGGCGCACAACGCGTTGAAGCTGGCGTCGGTCGAGACGCTGGTGCTCGACGAAGCCGACCGTCTGTTCGATCTCGGCTTTGCCGAAGAGCTCGGGCGCATCCTGGCGATGCTGCCTGCCGAGCGGCAGAACCTGCTGTTTTCGGCGACTTTTCCCGCCGCGATCCAGGGCCTGGCCGACAGCCTGCTTCGCGACCCGGTGCGCGTCGAAGTGCAAGGCGCGCCCGGCACCGAGCCGGCCATCGTGCAGCGTGCGATCGAGGTCGACGCCAACCGCCGCACCCAGTTGCTGCGACACCTTATCAAGGAGAGCAAGTGGGAGCGCGTGCTGGTGTTCGTCGCGACGCAGCACGCCGCGCAAACGGTGGCCGAAAAGCTCTACAAGAACCACATCTACGCCGTGCCGTTTCACGGCGACATCGCCCAAGGCACGCGTACCGACATCCTGGCGCAGTTCAAGGACAGCCGCTGGGACGTGGTGGTCGCCACCGATCTGGCTGCGCGCGGCCTCGACATCGCCGACTTGCCCGTCGTGATCAATTACGACCTGCCGCGCTCACCGGTCGACTACACGCACCGCATCGGGCGCACCGGCCGCGCAGGGGAAACCGGGGTCGCGATCAGCTTCGTCACGGCGGAGAGCGCGGCGCATTTCAGCTTGATCGAAAAACGGCAAGGCTTGAGCTTGCCGCGAGAGCGCATCGAGGGCTTCGAGCCGACCGAAGCAGCGGTCGCGGTCTTGGAGGCAGTGGCCATCGCTGCGCCAACGTCGAGCACGGGCGGCATCAAGGGCAAGCGGCCGAGCAAGAAGGACAAGCTGCGCGCCGCGGCAGCGCAGGCAGCGGGCGCTCCCGTCGTCGACGCACCGCAAGACTGACGGGCACGCCAGGCAGGCGGCTAAAAAAAAGGCATGGGCGCAGTGCCCATGCCTTTCCTGATTTGCAGACCATCACGGTCTGCCGCAGTGCATGCCGCGGGGCGGCACCTACTGCGCGGTCTCGTTCGGTATCAAACGCCGAGGATCGATACCGACTTCGTCACCAGGTACGACTCCAGCGCCTCCGGGCCGCCTTCCGAGCCGTAGCCCGAATCCTTGACGCCACCGAAAGGCATCTCGGCCGATGGCATGGCAGGCTGGTTGATCCACAGCATGCCGAGTTCGAGCCGCTGGCCGAGGATGTGCGCCGTCTTGATCGACTTGGTGAAGGCATAGCCAGCCAAACCGAAGGGCAGGCGGTTGGCTTCGGTGATGGCTTCTTCGAGCGTGTCGAAACCGCGGACCGCTGCGACCGGGCCAAAAGGCTCGTTGTTGAACACGTCGGCGTCGAGCGACACGTTGGTGATGACGGTCGGTGCATAGAAGTTGCCTTCGCCGCTGATGCGTTCACCGCCGGTGGCGATGGTGGCGCCCTTGGCGCGCGCATCGTCCATCACCTTGGCCATGGCCGTGATGCGGCGTGCGTTGGCGAGTGGGCCGAGGGTGGTGCCGGCGGTCAGGCCGTCACCGAGCTTCAGGCTTTCAGCGTGCTTGACCAGTGCCTTCGAGAACTCGTCGACCAGGCTGTTGTGCACCAGAAAGCGGGTCGGCGAAATGCAGACCTGGCCGGCATTGCGGAACTTGGCGGCACCCGCCGCCTTTACCGCGAGCGCGACATCCGCGTCTTCGGCAACGATCACCGGCGCGTGGCCGCCGAGTTCCATCGTCACGCGCTTCATGTGCGAGCCGGCGAGCGCGGCCAGTTGCTTGCCAACGGGCGTCGAGCCGGTGAAGGTGACCTTGCGGATGATCGGGCTGGCGATCAGGTAGCTGGAGATTTCAGCCGGGTCGCCGAACACCAGGCCTACGGTGCCGGGCGGGATGCCGGCATCGACGAAGCATTGCAGCAGCGCGGCAGGCGATGCCGGCGTTTCTTCCGGCGCCTTCACCAGGAACGAGCAACCGGTGGCCAGAGCCGCGCCGAGCTTGCGCACGATCTGGTTGATCGGGAAGTTCCACGGCGTGAAAGCGGCGACCGGACCGACCGGCTCCTTGAGCACGAGCTGTTGCGCGGCCAGGTTGCGCGACGGCACGATGCGGCCGTACACGCGGCGACCTTCGTCGGCGAACCATTCGATGATTTCGGCACCAGCCATCACCTCACCGCGGGCTTCGATCAGCGGCTTGCCTTGCTCTTGCGTGAGCAGGCGCGCGATGGCGTCGGCGCGCTCGCGCAGCAGGCCGGCGGCCTTGCGCATGACGTTGGCGCGCTCGGGAGCCGACGTGTTCTTCCACGCATCGAAGCCGCGCTGGGCAGACGCAAGCGCCTGGTCGAGGTCGGCGATGCCGGCGTGCGCGACCTTGCCGATCGGCTTGCCGGTGGCCGGGTTGATCACGTCGATGGTCTTGCCACTCTTGGCGTCGGTCCATTCGCCATTGATGAGCAGTCGGGTGTCGGTATAGCTGGTTGTCATGAAGGTGCCTTTTCCTGAGGAGGAGTGAGGGTGGGATGAAAGTGGCCGCGCTGAATCTGAAGTTGGCCAAAGCGACGCCAGGCCAAGCGGAGCGACAGCAGCAAGGGCAACAACTTTACCAACGACCGGCGACCGCCTCGTGCGTGGGGTCGCAGCGGGACGGCATCGAGGTTCGGGCGCTCCTCCTACGCGCGGCCGAATGGACGCACTTTCTTTTTGGCTAGAGTGTCGGAAGACACGCAGAAAAAAGGAGCGCACCGTGGCAGACACCGACGACAACTTCGACCCGACAGCCAAGTTGGTTTTCGACCTCAACCTCGCTCTTTACCTCGACCTGGTGGCGGTGCTTGAAAAGGCCGGCGTGGTCACGTACCGGCAGATGGCGGCACGCGTCTTGAATATCAGCATCGACGCGCGCGACGATGGCGATGTGCCGTTGTCCACCGCGCTGGAAGGCATCGCCAAAGGCTTTGCCGGTCAACGCGATGGCTTGTCGATCGGCCTGCTCAAGGCAGCGGGCGATCTGCGCAATGACGAGGCTCTCGGCGACATCCCCCGGCTGCCGGACGACATCTGACACCGACCCGGCCGTCCTTGGCCGATGGGCCGCTCTCGGCTGTCCTGCCGACGTCGCGCGCTCAGCCTCGAAACCGTTTGCGCGTCAGCCCCAGCGCGATCCAGAACGCTGCCACGGCATACACCGCCAGCACCACCGCGTGGCGTACCCAGTCGGCTGGCCACTGGTCCATGAAGAGCGGCCGTACCAACGCTACCGCGTTGGCCAGCGGCAACCAGGCCGCGATGACGCGCACCACCCCAGGCAATTGCTCCAGCGGAAAAAACACGCCGCTCAGGAACATCATCGGCGTCATGAAGAGCGTGAAGTAATAGGTGAAGAAGTCGTAGCCCTTCGCCAGCGCATTGAAGACCAGCGCGATGCTCGAAAACGTGATGCCCGAGGCGATGAGCACCAGCCACGCGACGATGAGCTTGGGGCTGTGGCTGATGCCCAGCGCCAGCATCACCAAGAGGATGGCGGTGACCGTGAAGATCGACTTGAACGCGGCCCACAGCATCTCGGCCAGCACGATGTCGTCGAGCCCGACGGGCGCGTTCATGATGCCGTCCCACGTCTTTTGCACATGCATGCGCGAGAAGGCCGAGTAGAGCGCCTCGAAGCTCGCCGCGTTCATGGCGCTCATGCAGATCGAGCCGCTCGCCAGGAACAGGATGTACGGTACCTTGACGCCATCGACCGCGACCTGGCCGACCAGCGCGCCCATGCCGTAGCCGAAGGCGACGAGCCAGATCAACGGCTCGGCGATGTTGCCGATGAGGCTCGGGATCGCCAGCTTGCGCCACACCAGCAGGTTGCGCAGGAACACCGGCCACCAGCGCATCGAGAGTGCCGGCGGCCGCCAGATCGATGGGGCCGCGGAGTTCGCCGCTATGGTGCTCTTTGCAATGGTCGTGGTCATGCCTAGCCGTCCTCGCGAATCTGGCGGCCGGTGAGCTTGAGGAACAAGTCTTCGAGGTTGGCCGGCCGGTGAAAGGTGCGCAGCCCGCTTTGCCGGGCGCTCAGCGCCGCCAGCAACGCACGCGCATCCTGCGTGTAGAAAAAAACCGTCTCGCCACTGACCTCGACGCGCGCGGCTATCGCCTTCAGTTCGGGCACCTCGGCCAGTGCGACGGCGCCGTTGCCGTACACCTCGACGACGTCGGGTTCCAGATGTTCGGCGATGAGATCGCGCGGCTTGCCTTCGGCGATCTTGCGGCCATGGTCGAGCACCAAAAGGCGCGAACACAGGCGCTCGGCTTCGTCCATGAAGTGCGTCGTCAGCAAGATCGATTTGCCTTGTTGCAGCAGCACCTGCAAGCGCTCCCACATCAGGTGGCGTGCTTGCGGGTCGAGCCCGGTCGTGGGCTCGTCGAGCAGCAGCAGCTTGGGATCGTTGACCAGCGCACGCGCCAGCGACAACCGCCGGCGCATGCCGCCGGAGAGTTCACCTGGCTTGGCATCGGCCTTGTGCGAGAGCGCCGCAAACTCGAGCAGCTTGGGCACACGCGGCAAGATCTCGCGCTTGCTGAAGCCGAAGTAGCGGCCGTAAACGACCAGGTTTTCGGCGCAGCTGAAATCAGGGTCGAGCGTGTCGAACTGGGTGACCACGCCGAGCTGCGCCTTGATGGCCAGCGCGTCGCGCGGCATCGACAGCCCGAGCGCCTCGATGGTTCCGCTGTCGGGGACCGTGAGGCCGAGGCACATGCGGATGGTGGTGGTCTTGCCGGCGCCGTTCGGCCCGATCACGCCCAGGCATTCGCCGGGCGCGATGTCGAAAGAGAGATCGTCGACGACCGTGTTGCTGCCGTAGCGCTTGCTGAGGTTGCGGGCTTTGAAGAGAGAGTGGGTGGAGGCTGTCACCGACCCATTGTGGGCCCGCGCCGTCACAGCGCGAGGCCGGTGAACTCCGCCTTCATCCAGTCGACAAAGGCCCGCGTGCGTGCAGGCAACAAGCGCGCATGCGGATAGATCACGTTGACCGGCGTGGGTGGCGGCTCGAAGGCATCGAGCACGATCTTGAGCCGGCCTTGCGCAACGTGCGGCAGCACCTGGTAAGAAAAGAACAAGCCGAAGCCCATACCGACTGCGCACGACTCGATGGCTGGCGCGATGTGATTGAAGTCCAGGTTGCCTCGCGTCGCGACGGAGAACGGCTTGCCCTGATGCTCGAACCCCCACGGCGCGGTGCTGTTCGGATGCACGCGCACGCAGTTGGCATGTGCCAGTTCGCGCGGGTGCCCGGGCGTCCCGTGGCGCGCCAGATAGTCGGGGCTCGCCACCACCACGTGCCGCACCGTGCCGAGCCGCTGCGCGACCAGAGACGAGTCGGCGAGCGGGCTGATGCGGATGCCGACGTCGACGCCTTCTTCCAGCAGGTTGACCTGACGATCGTGAAGCAGCACGCTGCAGTGCATGGTGTCGTAGCGCGCCAGAAAGCGCGTGATCGCCGGCGCGACGTACATGTGGCCGAACAGCACGGGTGCGGTCACGGTGAGCCGGCCTGCCGGCTCGCGTGCCTCGGCGGTCAGTGCCAGGTCGGCCGCGTCGGCGGCTGCCAGCACATCGCGCGTGCTTTCCAGGTAACGAACGCCTTCTTCGGTGAGCGAGTTGCGCCGCGTGGTGCGATGAAAGAGCCGTACGCCCAGATGCGCTTCGAGTGCGGCCAGCGACCGCACCACCGCAGGCAACGAACTGCCCATGGCATCGGCGGCTTTGGTGAGGCTGCCCTGATCGGCGATCTGCACGAAAGTCTGCATGGCTTTGAGTCGGTCCATGGTGCAGATTAAACCGATTAAACCGAAAAGTGCAGCAGTCAAATGTGCGAATCGCTATTCATGCTTGGGCTGCAAGAGAAAAGAATCGGGTCATTGCATTCATTTGAAAGCCGACCATGTCGAACCCGACTCGCAACAATCCGCCGCCAGCGCAACCCATCAAGCTCTACAGCAATGTCATCTCAGGGCATGTGCACCGCGTGCGGTTGTTCCTGTCGATCCTCGGGCTGCCATTCGACTGCTGCGAGATCGACTTCATGCAGCGCGCGCACCGCACGCCGGAGTTTCTGGCGCTCAACGCCTTCGGCCAGGTGCCGGTCATCGAGGATGGCGATGTCGTGCTGGCCGATTCGAACGCCATCCTGGTCTACCTGAACGAACGTTATGCGCCCGACCCGGCGCGCTGGATGCCGCGCGATGCGCTCGGTGCGGCGCACGTGCAGCGCTGGCTGTCGGTCGCGGCCGGACCGCTGGCGAACGGTCCGGCGGCGGCGCGCGTTCTGGTGGTGTTCAACCGTCCGGCCGATCCGACCGAGACGGTCGCACGCTCGCATGCGCTGCTGCAAGTCATGGAGGCGCAACTGGGCACGGAAGTGTTTCTTGCCGGCGCGACGGCCACGCTGGCCGACCTCGCCAACTACGCTTACGTGGCCTGTGCGCCAGAAGGCAACGTGTCGCTTGAACCGTACCCGCAATTGCGTGCCTGGCTCGAACGCGTCGAGGCGTTGCCGGGCTTCGTGCCGATGCTGCGCACGCCGGTCGGGCTTGCTGCTTCGTCGGCGGCATCGTTGGCCTGAATGCCATGAATGGGATGACTGCCGTGAACGCAATAACCGACGAAGCTTTTCATCTGGGCGAGCAAGCGCTGCAGGCGCGTGTCGGCTTGCGCGAACGCCTGGCCGAGATCGGCCCGCTCGTGATGCGCGATGCAATGCCGGACCAGCATCGCGCCTTCTTCGCGCAATTGCCGTTCGTGATGTTCGGCAGCGTCGATGCGAGCGGCCAGCCGTGGGCCAGCGTGCTGGCCGGGCCGCCGGGATTCGCTCACGCCCCGAATACGCGGCATCTGCGCATCGATTCACTGCCAATGAGGGACGACCCTTTGTCCGATGCGTTGAAGGTCGGTGCGCCGATCGGAGTTCTGGGCATCGAGCCTCACACGCGTCGCCGCAATCGCATGAACGGGTGGCTCGATCAAGTCGATGCAGAAGGCTTCGGCATCGCGGTGGGACAGAGCTTCGGCAATTGCCCCAAGTACATCGTGCGGCGGCAAGCCAGCTTCGCGCCTGCGATGGGCGCTGCGGCATCGGCCACATCGAATGCGTCGAGCGCGATGGCGGCGTCTTCCGGAGCAGTTCGACTCGATGCGCTGGACGAGCCAGCGCTTCGCTTGATCGCCAAAGCCGACACCTTTTTTATCGCCACCGCGCACCCGCAGAGCGGCACAGACGACACCCCATCGCACGGTGTCGACGTGTCGCATCGCGGCGGGCCGTCCGGCTTCGTTCGCATCGACGACCAGGGCGTTCTCACGGTGCCTGATTACAGCGGCAACCGCTTCTTCAACACGTTGGGGAATCTCGCACTGAACCCGCGCGCCGGCCTGCTGTTCATCGACTACGACAGCGGCGACCTGCTGCAGCTCGCCGTCACGGCGGAGATCGTTTGGACCGGCCCGGAGGTGGATGCGCTTCCTGGCGCCGAGCGGCTCGTTCAGCTCCGTGTCGATCGCATGCTTCGGCGCCCCGCGGCGTTGCCGCTGCATTGGGGCCGGGTGCAGTAGCAACGGGTGCAATAGCCAACCTCGGGGCACTGCGGGCAGAGGCGCTTTCGACACTTCGCTGGCGAACGAAGTGTCCGATGTGGCGCCGCCGTAGCATCGACCGATGAAATCCGATGCCGCTCCTGATTCGTCCCCGAATGCCGACGTGCAACTGGCTCGGCTCGCCGGCGCCATCGCCGAGCCTGCGCGTGCCCGGATGCTGTGCTGCCTGATGGACGGGCACGCGCGCACCGCGACCGAACTCGCCGTCGTCGCCGAGGTTGCAGCGTCGACGACCAGCGCCCACTTGGCGCGGCTGAAAGAAGAGCGGCTCATCGAATCGATCGCGCAAGGCCGTCACCGCTACTTCCGGTTGGCCGGCGGCGATGTCGCTGCCGCGCTTGAAAGCCTGCTCGTGGTGGCCGGCGCACCGCGATCAGGAGCGGCGGCACCTGCAGCGCTCCCGGCCTTCGAGCCCAACACGCCGACGCGTTTGCGCAGCGCCCGCACTTGCTACGACCACATGGCAGGCACAGCCGGCGTCGCACTGCACGATCGCCTCCACGCGCAGGGCTGGTTGAGCGGACTGCAAAGCGGCTCGTACGAACTCACGACCGATGGCGCCGTCGCGCTTGAAAGCCTGGGCCTCGATGTCGATGCGGCGCGCCGATCACGCCGGCGTTTCGCCTGCCCGTGCCTCGACTGGAGCGAGCGCCGGCCGCATCTCGGTGGTGCCCTGGGCGCAGCTTGCCTGCAACTGGCGCTGCGGCGCGGCTGGGTGCGGCAGGCGCTCGATGGCCGTGCGCTCACCGTGACGTTGAATGCCGAGCGCGAGATGCCGGAACTGTTCGGCCTGAGCACACAACCACTCGCGGCGCGTGCAGCGCCGTCGACCCATGCTCGCCGCTGAGTGGAGCGTGCCGGCCGCGGCGGCCATGGCAGCGGTCGCCGGTGTCTTCGTCGCTGCCGGTGTCGTCAAGGGTGTGATCGGCCTCGGCTTGCCCACCGTGTCGATGGCGCTGCTGGCGCTCTGGATGGCACCGGTCGAGGCTGCGGCTTTGTTGATCGTGCCGTCGCTGGTCACCAACCTCTGGCAGATCCGCCCGTGGTCCTCTGTGCCAGCGATGTGGCGCCGCATCGCTGGCATGCAGGTCGGCGTTTGCGTGGGCACCTGGGCCGGCGCATTGCTGTTCGGCGCACCGGCGGGCGCGTGGGCGTCGATGCTATTGGGCGTCGCCCTGATGGTCTATGCGGCGTGGGGCTTGCTGGGCCGGAGCTTTGTGATCGCGCCGCGCCACGAGCGCTGGCTCGGGCCGCTTGTCGGGGTCGTCACCGGGCTGGTCACTGCGGTGACGGGCGTCTTCGTGGTACCGGCCGTGGCCTACCTGCAGGCGCTCGGCTTGCAGCGCGATGCGCTGGTGCAGGCGATGGGCATCTCGTTCACCACGTCGACCGTGGCGCTGGCCGTCGCATTGGCCTTCGACATGGGTCATGGCGGCAGCTATTCCGCCATGACACTCGCCCTGTCGGTGGCCATGCTGTTGCCTGCGCTGGTCGGCATGGCGGCGGGGCAATGGTTGCGAGAGCGCTTGTCGCCGGCCGTTTTCAGGCGCTGTTTCCTGATCGGCCTCGGTTTGCTCGGTGCTTACATGGCCGCGCGGGCAGCCTATTGAAACGTCGTTGAAACTTTACTGAAACGCCACCTCGGCAAAGCTGCGCAGCTTGCGGCTGTGCAACTTGCTCGACCCTTCGCTGCGCAGGATGTCGATGGCCGCCATGCCGATGCGCAGGTGCTGCTCGACGCGCTCGCGATAGAAATGATTGGCCATGCCCGGCAGCTTGATCTCGCCGTGCAGCGGCTTGTCGCTCACGCACAGCAGCGTGCCGTAGGGCACCCGAAACCTGAAACCGTTGGCGGCGATGGTCGCGCTTTCCATGTCGAGCGCGACGGCGCGGCTCTGGCTGAAGCGGCGCTGCGGCTGGTTGCCGGGCAGCAGTTCCCAGTTGCGGTTGTCGGTGCTGGCGACGGTGCCGGTGCGCATGAACTTCTTCAGATCGGGGCCGCTCACTTTCGTCACCTGTTCGACTGCGCGCTCCAGCGCCAACTGGATTTCGGCCAGCGCTGGAATGGGCACCCACAGCGGCAACTCTTCGTCCAGCACGTGGTCTTCACGCACGTAGGCGTGGGCCAGCACGTAGTCACCGAGTTGCTGGCTCGGGCGCAATCCGGCGCAGTGGCCGAGCATCATCCAGGCATGCGGGCGCAGCACCGCGACGTGGTCGGTGATGGTCTTGGCATTGGCCGGACCGACGCCGATGTTGACCATCGTGATGCCGCTGCGGTCTTCGCGCACCAGGTGATAGGCCGGCATCTGCGGCAGGCGCGGTGGCGCCGTGCCCTGGCTGCCGTCGAGCAACTCGCGATAGGTCGTGTCGGCGCCCGCAGCCAGACCGCGCCGCCGCGTGATCACGTTGCCCGGCTCGATGAAGGCGACGTACTCGCTCTTCTCGTCGGTCATCGCTTCATGACCCAGCCGCACGAACTCGTCGATGTAGTACTGGTAGTTGGTGAACAGCACGAAGTTCTGGAACCACTCCGGCACCGTGCCCGTGTAGTGGCGCAAGCGGTGCAGCGAGTAATCCACGCGGGCGCCGGTGAAGAGCGCCAGCGGCTGCGCTTCACCGGGCTTGGCTTCAAAGGTTCCGTTGGCGATGCCGTCGTCCATCGCGTGCAGGTCGGGCAGGTCGAACACGTCGCGCATCAGCGCGCGGCGGTCGAGGCTCATCGACACCTCGACATGGTCGTTGTCGGTGAACGAAAAGTGGATGGGAATCGGCTGCGTGCTGGTGCCGATCTCGAGTTCGACCTGATGGTTCTCGAGCAGCAGGCGGAACTGTTCAAGGTAGTAGCGGTTGAACAGATCGGGCCGTGTCAGCGTCGTCTCGTAGCGCCCGGGGCCGGCGACGAAGCCGTAGCTCAGGCCGGCGTTGGCCGGAGGCGTGTTGCGCGAGACGGTGTGCGTGTGCACCCGCACGAACGGGTAGCACGCCCGCACCCGGCCCGGCAGGCTGTCCCCACCGACGAAGCGCTGCATGGCGTCACGCAGATGCTGCAAGCCGCCGTTGTAGATGCTGCGAACCTGTTCGAGTGCTTCGGCGGCATCGGTGAAGCGGGCGGGTGCGATGAAGGCTGGCATGTAGGGCATGCGGACATTGTGCAGCGCCCCAAAGCATTGCGAATCAGCCGGCCATGGGCTCCCGCATCGTCACGAACTCTTCGGCAACGGTCGGATGGATGCCGATGGTGCTGTCGAACAGCGCCTTGGTCGCGCCGGCGCGCATGGCCACGGCAAAGCCCTGCACCACCTCGCCGGCATCGGGGCCGACCAGGTGCAGCCCGACCACGCGGTCGCTGGCCTTGTCGACCACCAGCTTCATGAAGGTGCGTTCGGTGCTCGCCGACAAGGTATGGCGCAGGGCGCGGAATTCGGTGCAGAACACGGTGACCTTGCCGAACTTCGCGCGCGCATCGGTTTCCGAATAGCCGCAGGTGCCGATGTTCGGATGGGTGAACACCGCCGTCGGGATGAACTCGTAGTCGAGCTTTCTCACTCGATCGCCGAACAGGGCATCGACCACGACCATGGCCTCGGCCAGTGCGACCGGCGTGAGCTGCACGCTGCTCGACACATCGCCCACGGCGTAGATTGATGGCACCGATGTCTTGTAGTGCGCGTCGACCGCGATGGCGCCATGCTCGTCGACGGTCACACCCGCCGCCTCCAGCCCGAGCGCCCGCGTGTTGGGCACACGACCGGTCGCGAAGAGCACTGTGTCGACCTCGATGGTGGCCCCACGTGCGAGCATCACGTTCAGCCCGCCCGGACCGCTCGAAATGGAGTCGATTTCGCTGCTGAGGCGGATGTCGACGCCTGCCTTGCCCATTTCACTCGCGAGAAATTGGCGCACGTCGTCATCGAAGCCGCTCAACAGGTGCGCCCGGCGATGTACTTGGGTGACCTTGGCTCCGAGACCGTTGAAGATCGATGCGAACTCGCAGGCGATGTAGCCGCCGCCGACCACCAGCAGGCGCTTGGGAAACGGATCGAGATCGAACATGGCGTCGGACGTGACGATGTGTTCGCGGCCGGGCAGTTCGGGCACCCAGGGCGTGCCGCCGGTGGCGATCAGCAAATTCTTGGCGGTATAGCGCGTGCCGTCGACATCCACGGTGTGGGCGTCGACCAGTTGCGCCCAGCCGTTCAACAGCGTGACGTTGGCAGTCTTCAGCAACGAGGCGTAGACGCCGTTGAGCCGCGTGATCTCTTTGGCGCGCTGCGCCTTCAAGTGCGCCCAATCGAAGCGAGGCGGCTCCGACAGCGTCCAGCCGAAGCCGGGCGCTTCCGCGAAGGCTTCCGCATAGCCGGCCGCGTAGCTGTAGAGCTTCTTGGGAATGCAGCCGACGTTGACGCAGGTGCCCCCGAGTTCGGCCGCCTCGGCCAGCGCAACACGGGCACCGCGTTGCGCTGCCATGCGCGATGCGCGCACGCCGCCGCTGCCGCCGCCGATGACAAATAAATCGAAGTCGTATGTGGGCATGAAAGCCTCCTTGACGACGACTGTAGCCGGCTGTCGATATGCGCTGGTGGCGAGGCCTATTGAACGGCTACCGGCTCGCACCGCAGTGGATGCGCAAGAAAAAAGCGCAGCATTTCTGCGCTGGCGTCCGCCCCGTTCGGCTGGGTGAAGCTGCCTTGCGAGCTCCCGCCCGACCAGGCGTGGCCGCCGCCGTGCAGGCGCCAGTGTTCGACCGTATTGCGTCCCGGCGCGGGCGCGTAGACGGTGCGCGTAAAGCGTTGGCCTGCCGTCGAACTGCCTTCGGCGATGCGCGGCGTCGACGGATTGGCGCCGACTGCGGCGTCGACCACGGCATCGCCGTTGCGCGGGTTGACAGTGCTGTCGGCATCGCCGTGGAACACGATGAGCGGCGGCATGGAGGCCGTGTTGGTGGAAGAGGTAGAGGAAGCGGCGGCGTGGGGCGTCGCGCCCGCGCCGCTGCGCATGACCGACAGCGCCGCCATCACATCGGTCGCCGCGCCGCTGGGCAGGCCGGAGTGCACGCCGACGCCCGCGAAAATATCGGGATAGCAGCGCCCGAGGATGTCCGCCATGGCACCGCCGGCCGACAGCCCCGCAACGTAGACCCGCGCCGGATCGACGTGGTTCTCGGCCATGACCGATTCGGTCAGCGCGACCAGCAAGGCGGGCTCGCCGCGGCCGCGCTGCTGGTGCTGCGGCTTGAACCAGTTCCAGCATCGCTGCGCATTGGCATGCTGTGTCTGCGCCGGGTACAGGACGACGACACCGAGCTCGCGGGCCAACGTGTTCATCTGCGTGCCCGCGGCGAAGTCGGCCGGGTCTTGCGTGCAGCCGTGCAGCATCAGCAACAGCGGTCTCGGCGTGATGGCCGAGCCTGGGGTAGCGGCGGCGCTCGGTGGCACGTACAGCTTGTAGTCAAGGGTGCGGCCTTGGTGGGTAAAGCTGCCGTCGGTCCATTGCTCGGGGAGGGCTTCGGCCTCGGGGGCTGCAACAGCCGGCGTGTCCACCATTCGCGTACAGCCATCGAGCACGACGCTGGTGTTGTCAGGTGGCGTCGTGCGCGCAGCGGCATCGGGCTTTGCCCGATTCGAGGACTCGAACGCCGAAGTTGCTTGTGAAGCAGCGGTTTGCGCCGCCTGCGTGGCCCCACGCAACGCCCGCTGGATCGCATCGGTCGCGGCCTGCAACTGCCCGCTGTGGGTCAGCTTCGTCGCTTCGGTCATCAATTTTTGGAAGAGGTTGTTCATGACGTCTTTCGGGTCGGGTCTTCGGCTGTTCGGATGTTCAAGGTCTAGCGGATGCGGCCGGCGAGCGCGGTCTTGACCGCTGCGCTGGCGTGCAGTGCTCCCAGCACGGTGATGGAATCGATGGTGGCCAGTGCGAGCTCCGGCGTCACGTCGAGGCCGATGGCCGCGAGCCCCAGTACGCGGATCTGCAAAGTCTGGCCGGCCGCGCGAACGGCCTCGAGCGCGGCCGCGTCGAACTGCTGCAGCCCGAGCACCAGCATCTTGCGGGCGACCACCTGCTTGAGCGCTTCACCATGCGCGGTGAGCTGGTTGCGGATGGCAGTGCGGATGAAGTCGGTGCGGTTCGAATAGAAGCCTTCGCTGACCAGCAGATCGATGTGGCCGAGGTCGACATAGCCGAGGTTGATGGTGATCTTCTCGGAGTCGAGCGGCTTGACTTTGGCGGGCTGCAACGCGACGGCGGTGGCGGTCTGGTTCATGAAAAGCATCCTACCACCATCCACACGGATGGTAAAAGGCTGATTTGTAGGCGAATTGCTTTAACTAGGCGCGCACTGGCAGAATTTCCGGATGACCCAACCATCTGACAAATCCGCGCCTTCGACCATTGATCCCGCCGAAGGCTACGCCGGTGACATCACGCCGCAAACGGCAGCGCAATGGGTCGCCACCGATGCGGCCGTGCTGATCGACGTGCGCAGCGATGCCGAGCGCGAATGGGTCGGCTACGTGCCCGGCGCCGTGCCACTGGCATGGAAGCAGTGGCCGGGCATGGCGATGAATGAAGGCTTCGACAGCGCGATGCGTGCGGCGGTGCCGCAAGGCAAGAAGGCCGTGCTGCTGTGCCGCAGCGGCGTGCGCTCCATTCCGGCTGCCAAACGCGCGATGCAACTGGGCATCGAGGCCTACAACATCCTGGAAGGCTTCGAAGGCAACCCCGATGCCGAAGGCCATCGCGGACGCACTGGGGGCTGGCGCTTTCATGGCTTGCCGTGGAAGCAGAACTGAGGCGCCGAGGCTGATAATCCCGCGCATGGCGTTTCTCGCGATCGATATCGGCAATACCCGGCTCAAGTGGGCCCTCTACGACATGGCACGTCCCGGTGCCGTCGCGCTGGCTTCGGGGGCCGAGTTTCTCGATCACATCGAGAAGCTGGCCGACGGTCCGTGGGCCGATTTGCCCATCGCGCCCGTCTCGATGCTCGGCTGCGTGGTGGCGGGCGATGCGGTGCGGCGTCGCGCCGAAGAACAGGTCCACGAGCGCTTCGATTGCTCGCCGCGCTGGGTGGTGTCGAGCGCGGCGGAGGCGGGCGTCGTCAACGGCTACGACCATCCGACGCGGCTCGGCGCCGACCGCTGGGTGGCGATGATCGGCGCGCGCCATCGCATGCTGGCGCAACAGCGCGAACTCGACAAAGGCTCGCGCCCCATGGTGGTCGTGATGATCGGCACCGCGGTCACGGTCGAGGCGATCGACGCTGAAGGCAAGTTCCTCGGCGGCCTCATCTTGCCGGGCCACGGAATCATGCTGCGCGCGCTGGAGTCGGGCACCGCCGGGCTGCATGTGCCGACCGGCGAGGTGCGGGAGTTTCCGACCAACACCAGCGATGCGCTGACCAGTGGTGGCACCTACGCCATCGCAGGTGCGGTCGAGCGCATGGTGCAGCACGTGCGAACGCACTGCGGGGCCGAGCCGGCCTGCTACATCACCGGCGGTGCAGGCTGGAAGATGGCGCCTTCCATGAACGTGAATTTCGAGCTGGTCGAGAGCCTGATCATGGACGGGCTGCTGGTCATCGCCGAAGCGCGCGCCGCCTGAGCGCGGCCTGCCGCGGAATGCCGCGGCCTCAGTCGACTCAGCGAGCGGAATGGGCGGCCGTGAGGCCGTCCACCGCCTGGAACATCGCCTGCCGCGCCTGACTGATGATCTGGCCCTTCCACGCATCCGCATTGGTATAGAACGCTTCGAGCATGCGCGCGCGGATCGATGACGCCAGCTCAGCCAGCGCCTCGGGATGCTGGTACAGCCAGTGGTCGGCCCGCAGCGCGCCGGTCACCTCCATGATGGGCTGCGTGCCGTATTCGAGGGCGATGCCGGTGTAGTCGGCCGCGGGGCATTCGTCGTATATCGCGCCGCACATCAGGCCTGTCAAAAAGGCCGAGGTCGACGAGCCGTCGTAGATCGAGGTCACCGGCATCTCCGGCGTGCCCCACCAGGCGTTGGCGCGCGCGTAGGCGGCCTTGTCGTCGCGGGCCGCGAAGATGCGTTCGCCGAGGCCGTTGGGTCCGAGGCCGGTGTGCAGGTCTATCCATGCCAGTCCACGCGCCGATTGCGCATGCGTGCGCAGCACCTTGCGGAAGGTCTGGTTGCTCCAGGTCGGCGCCTTGCCGCCGAAGAACAAGCCGTCTTCGAACTGGTACTGCCCTCCGGTAACGGCAGCCTGGTAGGCCGCCACGCCGTGCGTCGCGATCCACGCGTTGATGGCTTCCTGGTTGTCCGGTGTCGGCGGCCAGGCGGCTGGCAGCAGCAGCGCGTGCAGTTCGGCGTAGGCCGCATTCACCGGCAACGGCTTCGTGTAGTCGGAGAAGTTGCGGTTCAGGTCGACGTTCTCGTTGGTGACGCGCCGTCCGTGCGAAAAGCCGTGCGGGTTCAGCGCATGAACATAAAGCACGGCGACGCCGGCTGCGCGCGCCTTGTCGCGCCACTCGTCGTCGTACAGCGAGAACACCTGCACGCCGCTGCCGCAATGGCCTTCGACGCCGTGGCATGCGCTGGTGACCATGAGCAGCTGCTTTGCATCGGCTGCCCCGTCGAGCGCGACGTCCATCGCGATCTCTTCGCCTTCACCGCCTTTGAGCGGATGCACATGCGAATCGACCGTCAGGCCAGCCGCGGCGCACGCCTTCAGGAACTTGGCACGCGCGATCGAATAGGTCGGGGAAAAGGCTTCGACAACCCCGATCACGCGATGCTCCGCGCTTTGAGGAATTGCTCCGCCAGCTCGACCCAGCAGGTTGCGCCGAGGGGAATCAAATCGTCGTTGAAGTCGTAGCTGGCGTTGTGCAGCGTGCACGGCCCGCCGCCGTGGTGCATGTCGCGGTGCGCGCCGTCGCCGTTGCCGATGAAGGCATAGGCGCCGGGCTTGGCAAGCAGCATGAAGGAGAAGTCTTCGGCTGTCATCGCAGCTTCCTGCACCAGCACGTTGTCTTCGCCGACGATGCTCGCCATCACGCCGCGCGCGAAGTTGGCTTCCGCCGTCGAATTGATGGTCGGCGGATAGTTGCGGTGAAAGTAGAAGTCGACTTCGCAGTCGTGCGCGGCGCCGATGTGCTCCGCGATCTTCTTCATGCGCGACTCGATCAAATCGAGCACTTCATGGGTAAAGGTGCGCACGGTGCCCTGCAGCTGGCAGGTGTCGGGGATCACGTTGCTGGCTTCGCCGCCATGAATCATCGTGACCGAAATCAGGCCGGTGTCTGTCGGCTTCTTGTTGCGCGTGAGGATGGTCTGAAACGCGAGCACCATCTCGCAAGCCACCGGCAGCGGGTCGACGCCGGTGTGCGGCAGCGCCGCATGGCCGCCCTTGCCGTGGATCGTGATCTTGAATTCGTTGCTCGACGCCATCGCAGGTCCGGGGCTCACCGCGAACTGGCCGACCTTCATGCCCGGCCAGTTGTGCATGCCGTACACCGCGTCCATCGGAAACTTCTCGAACAGGCCTTCCTTGACCATCTCGCGGGCGCCCCCACCGCCTTCTTCGGCAGGCTGGAAGATCAGGTAGACCGTGCCGTCGAAGTTCCGGTTCTTGGCCAGGTGCTGGGCCGCAGCAAGGAGCATCGCCGTGTGGCCGTCGTGGCCGCAGGCATGCATCTTTCCCTGGTTTTGGCTGGCGTGGGCGAAGGTGTTGAGCTCGGTGACCGGCAGGGCGTCCATGTCGGCGCGCAGGCCGATCGCGCGGTCGCTGGTGCCGTTCTTGACGATGCCGATCACGCCGGTGGTCGCCAGCCCGCGATGGATTGGGATGCCCCATTCGGTGAGCTTGGCTGCCACCACATCGGCGGTGCGCACTTCCTTGAAGCAGAGTTCAGGGTGCGCGTGAATGTCGCGCCGGATCGAGGCGATGCCGGCGGCCTGGGTAACGAGGGAGTCGATGAGTTTCATTGGGGGTGGACTGGCGTAGCGGTCAAAACGCCAGTCTAGCCAGTACCGTGCCGGGTGGCACGGCGCGGCTCCCTTGCCCCCGGAATGCTGCTCAGCGCCCGATTTCTCTCATGTACGTTGTGCGGGCAGCGATCGCGGTGTCGGTGAAGTCGGTGAACACGCCATCCACGCCCAAACGGTAGTACGCCAGGTACTCGTTCTTCGGGTCGCCCGCGTAGTCGATCGGCAAACGACGGTTTTCGTTGCGGAAAGTGAAGGGATGCACGAAGAGGCCGGCCTTGTGCGCGTCGGCAACGAGCGTCGTCGGCGTGATCGAGGTGGCGTCGGCATCGTTGATCTTGCCGTCCTTGTTGACGTCGACCGGCTTGCCGTCGGCGCCCATCGTGCCCTTGATGCTGATGAGGTAGCGCTTCCACGGGCCGATGCCGTCTGCATAGGTCTTGATTTCAGCCAGGCCGGCCGGCGTCACCATCGCGCTGAAGGTGCGCGCGTCGCCGGACTTGGCCCATTCGTAAGGCCGGTCGACCGGAATCGCATAGGTCATGGCGCCGGTCTTCATGTCGATGCCGTCGCCGTCGATGAGCTGGATCAGCTTGGTGTTCAAGCCCTTGCTCTTCATGTATTTCAGGCTGCCGGGCTCGAACGACTGCACGTAGATGGGCGCAGTTTTGCTGTTCAGGCCCGCGGCGTTGATCATCGCGATGAGCTTGTCTTCCAGCGGCAACCCCATGTCGCGGAACCAGGTCGGGTTCTTCGTTTCCGGGTAGATCGCGATGGCGCGGCCGGTTTCGCGCGTCTTCAGCTTCTGGAAGTCGAGGATCTCCTGGAAGGTCGCGACCTTGAACTTGCCGTTGAATTGCTGGGGCCGCTCTGCGTCGGTCGAGATACCGCCCAGCGTCTTGACTTCTGCCAGGGTGAAGTCATGAATGAACCAGCCGGTCTGCGTTTCGCCGTCGACTTTCATCGTCTTCTTGCGCGCGGCAAATTCGGGATGGCTCGCGACGTCGGTGCTGATTGCCAGGTTGGGGTCGTGCCGCGCGACCAGCACGCCGTCCTTGGTGATGAGAAGGTCCATTTCGATGACGTCGGCACCCAGCTCGACGGCGCGCGAATAGGCTTCCATCGTCTCTTCCGGGAGATAACCTGAAGCACCACGGTGCGCGACAACCAGCGGCTGCTTGCCGTCGAGGGTGATCAGGCCCTTGGCCGAATCGGCACCGGGCATGGCGCATGCAACGAGTGCGAGCGTTGCGGCGGCAGTGAGTGCCGTTGCAAATGGTTTCATCATCAAACTGACTCCGTGAGAGTAAAACTGCAGCCTACACCGGCACTATGACGCTTCAGTCGAATGCGCGGCGCATCCGACTTCCCGGACAATCAAATTCATGTCGCAAACACTTTCTGCCCGCAGCCTCGAATTTGCCCAGACCCTCGTGCGCATGAACACGGTGAGCGCGAACAGCAATCTCGAGTTGATCGACTTTGCCCGCGACCACCTTGCCGGCCTGGGCGTGCGCAGCCGCCTCACCTACAGCGCCGACAAGAAAAAGGCCAACCTCTTCGCCACGCTGGGCGCCGGCAAGCCCAACGGCATCATCGTTTCAGGCCACACCGACACCGTGCCGTGGGACGGCCAGGACTGGACGGTCGATCCGCTCTCCGCCATGGTGCAGGACTGGCCGCAAGAAGGCCTGCGTGCCGATGGCGAGGTCGAGCGCGCCGAGCCCCGCCTCTACGGCCGCGGGTCCGCCGACATGAAGAGCTTCATTGCGATCGCGCTGGCCAATGCCGAGCACTTCATCGAAAGCGATTCGCCCTACGCGGTGCATTTCGCTTTCAGCTACGACGAAGAAGTCGGCTGCTTCGGCGTCAGGGAGCTCATCGCCGACATGAAGGAGCAGCTGGTGAAGCCGGTGGCCTGCATCATCGGCGAGCCCACCAACATGGTGCCGGCCATCGCCCACAAAGGCGTGTACCGGTACAAGTGTTGCGTGCGCGGCAAAGAGGCCCATTCGTCGCTCACGCCGCAGTCGGTCAACGCCATCGAGATGGCGGCGCGCGTGGTCAACAAGGTGCGCGACATGGCCGATGGCTTCGAGAACAGCGAGCGCCGCTACGAAGGCTTCGATGTGCCGTTCAGCACCGCCAGCGTCGGCCAGTTTCATGGTGGCATCGCCGACAACGTGGTGCCGCGCGACGCCGAGTTCCGCTACGAATTCAGGAACCTTCCCACTGCCGATGCGGCAGCCATGCAGAGAGAAGTCGTCGCCTACGCCGCGCGCGCCGAAGAAGCCATGAAACGCGTTGCGCCCGACGCCGGCTTCACCTTCGAGACGATCTGCGAGGTGCCGAGCTTTTTGAGCACCGCCAACGAGCCGATCACCAAGCTGGCCCAGCGTCTGTCGAAAGAGCAGCGCACCACGCTGGTGGCTTTTGGCACCGAAGCGGGCATCTTCAAGAGCGCCGGCATTCCGACGGTGGTGTGCGGCCCCGGCAGCATCATGCAGGCGCATCAGCCGGACGAGTTCGTCACGCTGGCGCAACTCGCGCGCTGCGAGCAGTTCCTTCAGGGGCTGTCGATCACGCGCGATATCCGTTGAACTTGCTGGCGTTGAACCTGCCGGCGTTTTTGCCTCTGCATTTGCCGCAGTCGTCGTCTTGAAACGCATCGCGCTCGGCCTGCTCTGCGCCGCAGCGCTGCTGTACGCGCTGGCCAAAGCCTTCGAGCCGCGCCATCCGTGGCTCGGCTACGTGGCCGCCTTTGCGGAGGCCGCGATGGTCGGCGCCATTGCAGACTGGTTCGCGGTGGTCGCGCTGTTTCGGCATCCGCTCGGCCTGCCGATTCCCCACACGGCCATCATCCCGGCCAACAAAGACCGCATCGGCGCCAACCTCGCCGGCTTTATATGCAACAACTTCCTGAGCACCTCGCAGGTGCTGTCGAAGTTGAAAGAGTTCGACGCCGCCGCGCGGCTTGCCGACTGGCTGGCTTCCCCCGCGCACGCCCGCGCGCTGGGCGACCACGCGGTCACGGTGGCGCGCTACGGCCTGGGCGCGCTGGACGACGCACGGGTGCGCGACTTTCTCGGTCGTACGGTGACCGCTGGGCTGGCGCAGATCGACCTGTCGCGCTTGCTAGGCCAGGCGCTGGACGCACTCACCGCAGGTGGCCGCCATCAGGCGCTGCTCGACGACGTGCTGAACCAAGTCGCGGGGCTGATCGAAGGCGATGAGCTACAGGGCCGCATCACCGAAGCCATCGCGCGGGAGATCAAGACGCTGCGCTACGTCGGGCTCGACCAGGTGGCCGCCCGCGCCGCCACGCGAAAGATCGTCGCGGCCGTGGCGCGCACCATCGGCGAACTGGCCGCCGAGCCGGCGCACCCGTTGCGGCAGCGCTTCGATGCGTTCGTCGGCGACTTCGTGGTCAAGCTCAAGCACGACCCGGAATTCCAGGCGCGCGGCGAGCAGATCCGTGCCGAGCTGCAGGCGCACCCGGCGTTGGCCGAATACACGCACGGCCTGTGGGACGAGTTGCTGGCCTGGCTGCATGCCGACCTGGCGCGCGACGATTCGAGCATCCGACAGCGTGTCGTCACGATGGCGGGCTCGCTCGGCGCACGGTTGCAGCGCGACGAGCCGATACGCCGCTGGATCAACGAGCAGATCGAGGCGGCCGCGCCGGCTGCGATCGAGCGCTACCGCGAAGACATCCGGCGCTACATCGTCGAGCGCGTCCACGAGTGGAATGCCGACGAGATGACGGCCGAGCTGGAGCGCAACATCGGGCGCGACCTGCAGTTCATCCGGGTCAATGGCACGCTGGTGGGTGGGCTGGTCGGGCTGGCGATCTATTCATTGACCCGCATGCTGTCGCCTTGAGCTTTTGCGGCGTGCGCATTCTTTTCGGCGCTTGCGTTTTAGACTCGGGCGATGGCCCTCGCATCCCCTGTGCTTCCTGGAAATTCCAGAACTTCCACCGTGCTGGGCGCCTGCCCGCACGACTGCCCCGACACTTGCGCGCTGGTCACCACCGTGCAGGACGGCAAGGCGATCAAGCTGCAAGGCAATGCCGATCACTTTCACACGGGCGGCGTGCTCTGCACCAAGGTCTCGCGCTACATAGAGCGCAACGACCACACCGAACGGCTGGTGCAACCGCTCAAGCGCGTCGGGCCCAAAGGCTCGGGCCGGTTCGAGCCGGTGACGTGGGAGGTGGCGCTCGACGACATCGCAGCGCGGCTGAAATCCATCGCCAGCGCGAACCCTGAATCGATCCTGCCGTACAGCTACGCCGGGACCATGGGGCTGGTGCAGGGCGAGTCGATGGACCGGCGCTTCTTCCACAAGCTCGGCGCGTCGTTGCTCGACCGCACCATCTGCTCGACCGCCGGCGGTGAGGCCATGGTCTACACGCTGGGCGGCAAGGTCGGCATGCGGGTCGAGTTCTTTGCAGAGGCCAAGCTGATCCTGATCTGGGGCAGCAATTCGATCGGCAGCAACCTGCATTTCTGGCGCCATGCGCAGGCCGCCAAGCGCGCCGGCGCGCGGCTGGTGTGCATCGACCCGCGCAAGACCGAAACCGCCGACAAGTGCGACGAGCACATCGCGTTGCTGCCCGGCACAGATGCAGCGCTGGCATTGGCGCTCATGCATGAGCTCATCGTCAACGACTGGCTCGACCACGACTACATCGCGCAGCACACGCTGGGCTGGGACGCGCTGCGCGAGCGCGCGCTGCAATGGCCACCCTCGCGTGCGGCCGCGGTGTGCGGCGTGCCGGAGGCGCAGATCGTTGCCTTGGCGCAGGCGTATGGCACGACCAAGCCGGCCGCCATCCGTTTGAACTACGGCATGCAGCGGGTGCGCGGCGGCGGCAATGCGGCGCGTGCCGTGGCCTGCCTGCCGGCCCTCGTCGGGGCTTGGCGTCATCGCGCCGGTGGCTTGCTGCTGAGCAGCTCCGGGCAGTACCCGGTCGATCGCGCCGCGCTGCACAGGCCAGATTTGATTCCGAGCCCACGTCCGCGCACCATCAACATGAGCGCCATCGGCGATGCGTTGCTCGATGCGGCCCACCCGGTCGAAGCGATCGTGGTCTACAACAGCAACCCGGTCGCCGTCGCGCCGGACTCGGGCAAGGTGGTCGCGGGGTTCGCGCGCGAAGACCTCTTTACGGTGGTGCTGGAGCAGTTTCAGACCGACACCGCCGACTATGCCGACTACCTGTTGCCCGCCACCACCCAGCTGGAGCACTGGGACATTCACACCAGCTACGGCCATACCGATGTGCTGCTGAATCGCCCGGCGGTGGCGCCGCGTGGCGAGGCGCGCAGCAACGCCTGGGTGTTTCGCGAGCTGGCGCGGCGCATGGAGTTCGACGAACCGTGCTTTTCGGACGACGACGAGGCGATCTGCCGCAGCGCGTTCGCCGACGACGCGATCGACTACGCACAGTTGCTCGCGCAAGGCTTCACCAGCGTGAAGTTGCCCGAAGCGCCTTTTGCCGAAGGCAACTTTCCAACGCCATCGGGCCGCTGCGAGTTCTTCAGCGCGCGCCTGCAGGCCCAAGGCCAGGACGGCTTGCCCGACCATGTGCCCAACTACGAACCAGCCGGCAGCTCGACCGAATACCCGCTCGCCATGATTTCGCCGCCGGCGCGCAACTTCCTCAACTCGACCTTCGTCAATGTGAGAAGTCTGCGCGCGATCGAAGTCGAGCCGCTTTTGGAGATCCACGCCGACGATGCGGCTGCACGCGGCATCGAAGACGGCGCGACCGTGCGGGTTTTCAACAGCCGCGGCGAACACCGCTGCCGAGCCGAGGTGTCGCGCCGCGCCCGTCCGGGCGTCGTGCATGGCATGGGCATCTGGTGGCGCAAGTTGGGCATGGACGGCACCAACGTCAACCAGCTCACCAGCCAGCGCCTCACCGACATCGGCCGCGGGCCCACGTTCTACGACTGCCTGGTGCAGGTAGAACGCGCCGCGTTAACCCCTCTCCCCGCGTTATTCCCTCTCCCCCCGGGAGAGGGTTAGGGTGAGGGCACCGTACCTGTGAGAACGCTCCCATCCATAGCCCTGGCCGCCGCCCTGTCCCTCCTCACCGGCTGCGCCGACCTGGGCTACTACTGGCAATCCGCCCACGGCCACATCGACCTCATGCGCGCCGCCCGCTCTGTGCCCGCCTGGCTCGCCGACCCCGCCACCGCCCCGGCCCTCAAGGCCAAGCTGGAACTTACCCAACGCATCCGCCGCTTCGCCGTCACCGACCTCGGCCTGCCCGACAACCGCAGCTACACCGGCTACGCTGACCTGCATCGATCTGCAGCCATCTGGAACGTGGTCGCTGCCCCCGAGTACTCGCTCCAGCTGAAGACATGGTGCTTCCCCATCGCAGGATGCGTCGGCTACCGCGGCTACTACGACGAGGCCGCCGCCAAGACAGAAGCCGCAGCGCAATCCGCGCAAGGGCTCGAAGTCGCCGTCTACCCCGTGCCCGCCTACTCGACGCTGGGCTACATGAACTGGGCCGGCGGCGACCCGCTGCTCTCGACTTTCATCGGCTACCCCGACGGCGAACTCGCGCGCATCGTCTTTCACGAGCTGGCGCACCAGGTGCTCTACGTGCCCGACGACACGCTGTTCAACGAGTCGTACGCCACCGCGGTCGAGCGCATCGGCGGCGCGATGTGGCTGCAGCGCGAAGACACCGCACAGGCACGCGCCGACTATGCGCAATTCGACGGCCGCCGCCAGCAATTCCGCGCACTGACCCTGCAAACCCGCCGCGCCCTGACCGCCATCTACGAATCGAAGGAAGCCGAATCGCGCGACTGGACCGCGGTGGCCGCGATGAAGAAGGCCGCGCTCGACGACTTCCGCGTGCGCTACGCGACGCTCCGGGCAAGCTGGCCCGGCCCGCGCCAAGGCGCTTACGACGGCTGGGTCGCGCGCGCCAACAACGCGATGTTCGGCGCGCAGGCGGCGTACGACGACCTCGTGCCCAACTTCGAGGCGCTGTTCGAGCAGCAGGGCCGCGACTGGCCGCGCTTCTATGCGGCCGTCAAACGGCTGGCGGCGATGGAAAAGCCGCAGCGCAATGCCGCGCTCGAAGCTCTGGGCGCCCCGGCTGACAAGGCACTCGCCGCATCTGCTGCGATGATCGCTCCCGCGACACGGGCAGCCACGTCGCCAACCACCACAACCATAAAAAATACGGGAGGCCGCGGTGCCTGACATTCACATCGAACGCACCCACACGCTGGGCATGAAAGGCGCACGAGCCGCCGCCCGCAAATGGATCGAACAGGCCGGAGAACAGTTCGAGATCGAGTGCGACTACACCGAAGGCAAAGCCCGTGACGTCGCGCAGTTCACCCGTCCCGGCATCGACGGCACGCTAGAAGTCACCGCCGATTCGCTCACCCTCACCGCAGAGCTGGGCTTCTTGTTCAGCGCGTTCAGCGACCAGATCAGCGCAAAGATCGCCCGCAATATCGATGAGGTGTTGGGGACGAAGCCGGCGGAAGAAGAGGACGACGGGTACGGGAAGGGCTGGCTTTAAGAAGGCCAACACGACCCGCGCGGTCAGCGCAGCGATTCGATCAAGTCGATGTACTTCTGCTTCGCCTCATCCGCGCTGACGCCTTTTTGCGCCGTCCACGCGTCCCACTTGGCGCGCGCCACGAAGTCGCTGAAGCTGGGCTTCTTTTCGCAGTTGTCGCCCAGCGTGGCTTGCTTGTAGAGGCCGTAGATCTTCAAGAGCGTGACGTTGTCGGGGCGTTCTGGCAGCAGTTTGGACTGGGCCTCGGCTGCTTCGAAGCGAGCCTGGATATCGTTCGTGTCGGACATTCGTCGTGTGTCTGGAAATTGAAAGACGTCAGTCTGACAGCCCCGCGCGCGCGAGTTCCACGTCGAGCCTTTCGCGGGCGTCGACCGGCTTGAGCGCCGCCGCCTTTTCATAGAGGCGTGTCGCTTCTGCCAGGTGGCCGTCGCCGTGCAGCACGAGCAGTCCACGGGCGTACTCCATGAGGCCGCTGGCGGAATCGGGATGCAGTTCGAGGCCGCGTTCGAACAGCTCGATGGCGGTTTCTGCGCGCGCGCCGTAAGTCATACGGGCCACCAAGGGGCCGACCTTGTCGATCACCTCTGCATGAAAGGCGGCGAGCGAGATGTGGGCGTCGGCATGGTGGGGCTGCAGCGCGATCACGCGTTCGAGCGAGTGCTTCACCTTGCCGCCCAAGCCCTGAGCCAAGGCACGCGCCACGCTGATGCCTTCGGCGTAGCGACCCAACGCGTAGGCCTGCCAGTAGAGCGCCTGGCAGTTGTCCGGCTCGGCGGTTGCCTGCGCACCGGCGCGCTCGGCGACCTGTCGAAACAGTGCGAGGCGCACCGACTCGCGCCGCTCCAGATAGTTGGCATAGACGGCGGTCGCCTGGTTGGCCAACGCCAAACCGTGGCTGCCGTGCAGCAGCCCGATGTCTACCGCCTGTTCAAAATCGCCGCTGTGATAGCGCACCCAACCCTCGACGAGCGGCTCGGGCGGCGGCGTTTGCAGGCCTTGGCCGGCGTGCAGCTGCCGCCATTGCACTTCGAGTGTCGCTGCATCGATGGCCGGCACATCCGGGTACGGCACGCGTGCCCAGACCCCGACCACCGGCGCGGTACCGGGCGTCATGAGCGAGATCGGTCTGAAATCGTGAGGAGGCATCGGTGGCTTCAGGCTGCAGCCATTTTTGGCGAGCTGCCGGGCGTGTCCGGCGTGCGCGACGCGCTCGGCGCATACGCGGCCGTCAGCGTCATCAAATGCTTGCGCTGCTCAAGCTCCAGATACGGCGCGAGCAACTGCAGCGTGTGCTGTGCGCCGCGTAGCAGGGCGCCTTGTACGTGCTGCGGCTCGAGCGCCTCGCGCGGGTTGCGAACGTATTCGTAGCTCAGCCAGTAGGTCAGCACCACGACCATGCTTTGCGCCAGCGCATCGACCTCTCGCATGTCGATGTCGAGGTGCCCCGCGCGGCTCAGGCCCGCGAGCAGCGACCGCATGGCGCGCACCTTGTTCTTGAGCACCAGCTGAAACTGCGTCTCCAAGTGCCGGTTCTTGCTGAGCAGATCGTTCAGATCGCGGTACAGAAAACGGTAGCGCCAGATCAGCTCGAACAGGCTGTGCATGAAAAACCAGGCGTCTTCGACGTCGTGCACGCCCTCGCTGGCGTGCAGCAACTCGTCGAGCTCGGTTTCGTAGGCTTCGTAGAGCCGGTTGATCAGCTCGTCTTTGGCGGGGTAGTGGTAGTAGAGGTTGCCGGGGCTGATGCCGAGTTCGCCCGCCACGAGCGTGGTCGACACGTTCGGTTCCCCGAAGCGGTTGAACAGCTCCAGTGCTGCTTCGAGGATGCGTTGCGCTGTTCGGCGTGGCGCCTTCTTGGCCATGACGGTGCCTCGGTTTTTGTCTCTGAGGTCACTCTAGCGCAACTCGGACCGGAGCGGGGTCAGCGCAGACCCCCTATCTTGGGCAACGCTATGGATTTGCCGCAGCCTATGTCTTGCGTGCCGGACGAGGCGCGGACGCCGCTGCCGAAGAGGGCGAAGCGTTGGTTTGCTCGCCTTGCGCCAGTTGCGCTTCGAGCGCCTTCACCCTCGCCTGCAGTGCAGTCCACTCCGCAGCCGACGGGAGGCCGAGCTTTTCGAGCGCGCGCGCCACGCGCTCTTCAAAAATGTTCTCCAGCTTGCCCCAGCCGCCTGCCGCCTTGGTGCCGATGTCGCTCGCCAGCCCGGCCATGCGAGCCTGCGCTTGTGCCAGAGTTTCTTCGGCGGCCTGCTGCGTCTTCTTCTGCATGCCCGCGCCGTCTTTCACCAGCGCCTCGAAGGCCTTGCTGCCCTCCTGCTGCATCTTGGCAAAGGCGCCGAGGCCGGCAAGCCAGATCTGCTGGGCGGAATCCTTGACGCGGTCGGCGGACTTGTCGTCGTCTTTGGTGGGCATGCTGATCCTGATGAGTGGAGAGCCGGAAGTGAAAGGCTCGGATTGGCGCACTCTAGCGGTGACTGCGCAGCGCCATTAGAGCGCGGGCTCTAAGGTCTCAACGAGACTTACGCGCCTCGAAGATAAGAGACCACGCACCTACGATGCCCTCATCAGGAAAAAACAGGTTTCGAGCTGCAGTCTCGAACCCCAAGGCTTCCAGTCGGGCGAACATTTCCAAGCCGAAGATGGTCCACACCAGCACACCTTCATCGGGCCGCACCGGGTCGCCGTGAAAGGCCTTTTCTTCAAGGTATTGAATTTCGCCGTCGACAAGCTTTGCCCTGATCTGGTCGGTTGCCATCGTCGCGACAAACGGCACCGTAAAAATGTGGGTTCCGCCGGGCTTGAGAACCCGCAATATTTCTCGGTGGGCAGCGTACGGGTCAGGCATGTGCTCCATGACGTCGCTGGACATGACGAGATCGATTGAATCGCTCGGGAAGGAGAGGGCGCGCAGGTCTTCGTGTCTTCGACCACCGACATCCTGGCCGGGCAGGAACTCGTCTCCGAAGTACTCGGAGCAAAGATAGCCATCGGTCGCAGAAAGTCTATGGTGCAGAGCACCCGTGGTCTCGGTGTTGTAGATCACAAAGCCGGAAGGAAAGCGGAATGGGCCGGTGCTTCCCACTTTGAATCGCGTCCGGATGGCATGCGCCATCTGCCGCTGACGATTGAAAGATTGGCACGTCGAGCATGTGCCGGATTCGCGCACGTTGTCGCTAAAACCTTCGAACCAGCTTTTGTCGCCACACACCGGGCATACGCCTGCCATTTCTACAGGTCCGTCGAGCATCCGGGCGTCGAAAGCCTGCTGCGCATTCGTCGGCTTCAAAGACGCTTCGGTCGGTCGTTGAAACCCCCGAAACTGCCCGGCGAGCCGCGACAACCTGTCTACTATCTTGAGCATGGCGCTGACCTAAGCTTTGTGAAACAAAGCGGAAAGTCTAGAGCCATGCTCCTGCGTTCCCGAAGCCAACCGACCGCGACCGGTGCCTATGCAACCAGATGGGATAATTTCACGGTTCCGCTGCCATGAGGCGGTTGGTTTATAACAGCAGGGGACCCCATGATCCTAGTTACAGGCGGCGCCGGCTTCATCGGTGCCAACTTCGTACTCGATTGGCTCGCGCAAAGCGACGAAGCCGTCGTCAATCTCGACAAGCTCACTTACGCCGGCAACCCTGAGACGCTCGCGTCGCTCAAGGGCAACCCCAAGCACGTCTTCGTGCAGGGAGACATCGGCGACAGCGCCTTGCTCGACCGCCTGCTCGCAGAACACAAGCCGCGTGCGATCGTCAACTTCGCGGCCGAGTCGCATGTCGACCGGTCTATCCACGGGCCCGAAGACTTCGTGCAGACCAACGTGCTCGGCACTTTCAGGTTGCTCGAATCCGTTCGCGGCCACTGGGCTGCGTTGCCGGCCGATCAAAAAGCCGCCTTCCGGTTTCTGCACGTCTCAACCGACGAGGTCTACGGCTCTTTGTCGGCGACCGACCCAGCCTTCACCGAAGACCACAAGTACGAGCCCAACAGCCCATATTCGGCCAGCAAGGCTGCAAGCGACCACCTGGTGCGCGCCTGGCATCACACCTACGGATTGCCGGTGCTGACGACCAATTGTTCGAACAACTACGGGCCGTTCCATTTCCCCGAAAAGCTCATCCCGCTGATGATCGTCAACGCGCTCGAAGGCAAGCCGCTGCCGGTGTACGGAGACGGCATGCAGGTGCGCGACTGGCTCTACGTCAAAGACCATTGCAGCGCCATCCGCCGCGTGCTCGAAGCGGGCAGACTGGGTGAAACCTACAACGTCGGCGGCTGGAACGAGAAGCCGAACATCGAAATCGTCAATACGGTGTGCGCGCTGCTCGACGAGCTGCGTCCCAAGGCGGGCGGCAAGAGTTACCGCGAACAGATCACCTACGTGACCGATCGCCCCGGCCACGACCGCCGCTACGCCATCGATGCCCGCAAGATTGAAAAGGAACTTGGCTGGAAGCCCGCCGACACCTTCGACACCGGGATCCGCAAGACGGTCGAGTGGTACCTGGCGAACGGGGAGTGGGTGCGCAACGTGCAGAGCGGTGCGTATCGCGAATGGGTCGAGAAGCAGTACGACTCTGCATCAGCGAAAGCAGCCGCATGAAGGTGCTGCTGCTAGGCAAGGGCGGCCAGGTCGGCTGGGAGCTACAACGCAGCTTGGCGCCGCTGGGCGAACTCGTCGCACTTGACTTCGACAGCACAGACTTCAACGCCGACTTCAGCCGCCCTGAGCAGCTGACCGCAACGGTCTTGAAAGTGCGACCCGACGTCATCGTCAACGCCGCCGCCCACACCGCCGTCGACAAGGCCGAGAGCGAGCCCGACTTCGCGCGCAAGCTCAACGCGACCTCGCCGGGTGTGGTGGCAGAAGCCGCGAAACAGATCGGTGCGTTGATGGTCCACTACTCGACGGACTACGTCTTCGACGGCAGCGGCAGCAAGCCCTGGCGCGAAGACGACGCAACGGGGCCGCTTAGCGTTTATGGCCGCACCAAGCTCGAAGGCGAACAACTGGTCGCGGCGAACTGCCCAAGGCACCTGATCTTCCGCACGAGCTGGGTGTACGCCGCGCGCGGCGGCAACTTTGCCAAGACGATGCTGCGGCTGGCAAAGGAGCGGGAGCGCCTGACGGTCATTGACGACCAGTTCGGCGCCCCGACGGGAGCTGAACTACTGGCCGATGTGACTGCGCACGCGATTCGAGCGACCTTGCAAGACGAGAGCAAGACCGGGCGGTATCACCTCGTCGCAAGCGGAGAAACCTCGTGGCACGGCTACGCAAAGTTCGTCATCGAACAAGCCCGACTGGCCGGCGTCGAACTGAAGGCATCGCCGTCCACTGTCGATGCCGTACCGACCAGCGCCTTTCCGACACCTGCTACGCGACCGCAGAATTCACGGCTCGACACGAGCAAGCTGCAGTCGACTTTCGGACTGACATTGCCGCATTGGCAAGCGGGTGTGGCGCGGATGCTGCGCGAAACCTTTTGACCAAGACACACAGGGAAGAGATAAATCCATGACCCAACGCAAAGGCATCATCCTCGCCGGCGGCTCAGGCACTCGCCTGCACCCGGCCACACTCGCCATTAGCAAACAATTGCTGCCCGTGTACGACAAGCCGATGATCTATTACCCGCTGAGCACTTTGATGCTTGGCGGCATTCGCGATGTGCTCATCATCAGCACGCCACAAGACACGCCGCGCTTCGAGCAACTGCTTGGCGATGGCAGCCAATGGGGTATGAACCTGCAATACGCGGTGCAACCAAGCCCTGACGGCCTGGCGCAAGCATTCATCATCGGCGACAAGTTTTTGGGCAATGCGCCAAGCGCGCTGGTGCTGGGCGACAACATCTTTTACGGCCACGACTTCGAGCAACTGTTGAGCGATGCCGATAAGAGCGACGCCGGCGCGACCGTGTTTGCGTATCACGTACAAGACCCGGAGCGCTACGGGGTCGTCGCTTTCGATGCGAAGGGCAAGGCCAGCAGCATCGAAGAAAAGCCGCTCAAGCCGAAGAGCAGCTATGCCGTGACCGGCCTCTACTTCTACGACAACCAGGTGGTCGACATTGCCAAGGCAGTGAAGCCGAGTGCGCGCGGCGAGCTTGAGATCACTGCGGTCAACCAAACCTACCTGGACCTCGGGCAGCTCAACGTCCAGATCATGCAGCGTGGTTACGCATGGCTCGACACGGGTACGCATGAGAGCTTGCTCGAAGCGGCTCAGTTCATTCAGACGCTGGAGCACCGGCAGGGCTTGAAGATAGCCTGCCCGGAAGAGATTGCCTGGCGGAGAGGATTTATCGATCGTGCGCAGTTGGAGCGCTTGGCCGCCCCATTGCAGAAGAACGGCTACGGCAAATACTTGAACCATTTGTTGGCGGATGAGGTGCGCTCGTGAAGGTAACTCCCACTGCGATTCCCGATGTGCTTGTGATCGAGCCCAAGGTGTTCGGCGATGCGCGCGGATTCTTCTTCGAGAGCTTTAACCAGAAGGCATTCGACGAAGCGGTCGGTCGGCATGTCGAGTTTGTTCAGGACAATCATTCGCGGTCGGCGAAGGGTGTGCTGCGTGGGCTGCACTATCAGATTCAACAGCCGCAGGGGAAGTTGGTACGGGTGACGAGCGGTGCGGTATTCGATGTGGCAGTGGACATTCGAAAGTCGTCGGCAACGTTTGGCGATTGGGTCGGCGTTGAACTCAGCGAGGCCAATCACAAGCAGTTGTGGATACCCTCAGGTTTCGCGCACGGCTTCCTAGTGCTGACGGAGACGGCAGAGTTTCTGTACAAGACTACAGATTACTATGCGCCGGCACATGAGCGCGCAATAGTATGGAGTGACACCAAGCTCGCAATTGCCTGGCCGGATATCGGCACGTCGCCGAAGCTCTCACCTAAAGACCAAGCTGGCACGTCGTTCCTTGCTGCCGAGGTTGTCGATTGATGGGCGCGAGAAGGGCCGAGACGCCTGGCTCCGCGCTTCTAAGCTCAACGATTCCTGAAATTTCCAAAGGGCACCTTGCAACGCGCATGCCGAGCATTGGCGTGTGGTTAGCTATGCTGTGCCTGGGTGTGGGAGGTTACGCGGTCTATTTCGTGGATGCGCGGGGGCAGGACCAGAACTGGGATCTGCTGAACTACCACTACTACTCGGGATACGCTTTTCTAAACGGTGGATTGAGTCGTGACGTCGCAGCCGCCGGTATTCAGACGTATCTGCATCCAGCGGTTAACGCGGTGTCTTATCTGGCTCTGAGATATCTCGCATTCCCTTTCAGCGCGTGGCTAATCCTTTCGGTGCAGCTGCTTTCATTGCCTCTGCTTGCGATGGTTGTGCTCGAAAGCAAGAAGGGCCTTGGCCCTGCGGGTTATGGCTTTAGTGCATTGCTCGCGTTGGCTTTGACTCTTCTCGCGCCGCTCTGGTGGGGGGAGTTGGGCACTACGTTCTTCTCGTCATCCACCACCCCGCTCGTGCTTCTTAGCGTTCTGATGTGCATGCGCCAGTTGAGGAATCAGGACGCCGTTCGCCCGATGTGGTGGCTGCTGATTGCTGGTATTCCGATTGGGATTGCAAGCGGGTTGAAGTTGACCAATGCCCCTTACGCTGTCGCTTTGGCCGCGGCATTGATATTGGCAAGCTTGAACGTCAATCTTCGCAAGACCATAGGGCGCACGTTGGCACTCTCTGCCGGGATGACCGCAGGCTTTGCGCTAACTGCGGGGTGGTACGTTAGTGTCTACAAAGCTTGGAAAAATCCATTATTTCCCTTTTACAACGGTATTTTTCGCTCACCTTATTTCGAGTACAGCAATTTTCGAGACGAGCGGTGGCGATTCCATTCCCTTGCCGAGTTTTTTCGATTCCTCGGGGATGCGGTGAGAGGCACCTACAAAACATCGGAGATCAGCTTTGCCGATCCGCGGCTGATTGTCGTCGTAGCAATCGTACCCCTGGGATTTCTAGCTTTTCGGCGCATGCGAAGCGCACCTGGCAACCTGATGTTTGGTGCGTTTGTCTTTCTAGGTGGCGTAATCTGGGCATTTAGCTTCGCCTATCAGCGCTATTTGATCCCGATCGAGTTGCTCTTGGGAATCTTCGTTTGGATCATCATGGCAACGTTGCTCAACAGTGCAAAGGTGGTTTCGTTTTGCATGGCATTACTGCTGCTCGGGTGCCTTTACCTGACACGTGTTCCGGACTGGAATCATGGAAAAGACATTTCCGCCGTACCTAACGCGTTTGATCTAAAAATCGACCAGCAGATTGCATCTACACCTGCGACTTACCTGGTTGTAGGTGAGCCCCTCTCCTTCGTGTTTCCGTTTCTCCATCCCGCCAGCGTTTTTTACAAACTGAACGTGTCTTCACCGATCAACAGCCTGGTTGCTCAAAAACTGCAACTTCCGCAGGCAACGCGGCTGCCTCTGCGTGTCATATTCCGGGATGCAGAGAAGGTTGCAGCGGCTTTAGCTATCAAAGTCGTCGGACTACCCGCTTTCGGCGGAGACTATGTTTGTACCGAGGTAAGAGGTCGAATCGAAAGCTATTCGATTTGTGAGTACAAAGGTGCCTTCATTCCGATGACAGTAAACGAACCCGTACGACAATGACATCGACCGCTACACTTCCGGCGGCAGTTGCCACCCCTCGGCTCTATCGCGGGCAACGCATTGCGCTTATCGTGCCTTGCTACAACGAAGAAGCTGCAATTGCCGAAGTCATTCGTGGCTTCAGAGCGCAGTTGCCTGAATTATCCATCTGTGTCTTCGACAACAACTCCACCGATCGAACCGCCCAGATTGCTCGCGATGAAGGCGCGATGGTGGTTCAGGTTCAACTATCGGGCAAGGGGAACGTCGTGCGGCGTATGTTTGCGGATATTGAAGCGGACATTTACGTTATGACCGACGGTGATGCAACCTATGACGCATCGACGTGCACGGCAATGGTCGACAAACTTCTAGACGAGCGACTGGACATGGTGGTCGCCTGCAGGAAGACCGAGGCTTCCATCGCCGCAGACGCATATCGGCGTGGACATCAACTTGGGAATCAAGTCCTGACGGGCGGGGTCGGCAGCATCTTTGGCGGGGCTTTCACGGATATGCTTTCGGGCTATCGCGCTTTTTCAAGACGCTTCGCCAAGTCTTTTCCGGCGCTGTCTCGCGGCTTCGAGATAGAGACCGAATTAACAGTGCACGCCCTCGAGCTTCGCATGCCTTACGGTGAGATCGACACGTCCTACTTTGCGCGCCCTGAGGGCTCGCAGAGCAAGTTGTCGACCTACAAAGACGGTTTTCGGATCCTTCGGACAATCCTGCGGCTCTATGTGAGTGAAAGACCTATGCACTGCTTCGGTCTCTTGGCCTTAGTATGCGCATTGATTTCTGTTGGGCTTGCGATTCCGATCCTTCAGGAATTCTGGCGAGACGGATTAGTGCCAAGATTGCCGACGGCAGTACTGTGCGCATCGATCATGATCCTCACAATGCTGTCTTTGGTGTGCGGCGTGATTTTGGACTCAATAACGCGTGGGCGGCAGGAGATGAAGCGCTTGACTTACTTGTCGGTGGAGCGCACTAAGGTCAATTCCGATGTTTGAAATGCAGCGACGCATCACCGGTTGACGGGTCGTGCGTTTGCGAGGCTAATCCGAGTCCCAACGGACCCTATGAGCCCAAGGTCAGGGCCGGCGCTGCTTTAGTTTTGCGATCGCGGCCGTCACCTGTTCGGGCTCGCTAAATGCGCGCAGTGCAGGCCCGGCGACTTCAATGAACTGGACAACCACCCATCGCGCGTCGCGTGGAATCGCATCGCTTATTGCAGGAAGAGTAAGCGTGGTCGTCCATCTCAGCCGATAAGTTTCACTGAAATACGCGGTAAACCCGTTGCGGTTTAACGCGTCGAGAAAGCTATCGCCCACCAGAAGCACCGGATGAAGCAAGCCCGGTGTGCCGGGAGTCGTCCGCGTGATTTCTTCGTAGGGGCTTTCGGTTAGTGTGCTTGTGAAACCTTGAGGCCAGCGCCAGTTGGGTTGCGTGAACAGCGAAACCTCATTGGGCGGATTTAGCAATGGCATGAAGCGCGCGATTCCGCCGCTGAATGTATGTGCTTGCGTCACCAACTGATGCGTCCAGACGCTGCGATCCAGACCCTCTGCGCGGCTCATGTTGTCGACAATGGCCTTAGCTACCGGGAAAGCTGCCGGATCATTCCAGTGGAAGTCGGTGCGGTGGAAGATCGGCCTCGACTGTGAGGTCTGTTGCAGTAGAGCAGTGCTGTCAATAAAACTCAGGTTCGGTATCGTGGACAGTTCACCGATGAGATGGTCGATGCGACGCATTGGCTCGCGCGCCGCCACTGAAGTCGGCAAATTCTCGGGGATAAACCGGTCGCCCAGTAGGTTGACCACCATCACCATGCCGATGCCGTTTTGCTGAAGCGCGTCCGCGTAGCGCCGCACGCCGTCCACGACGGCAGCTTCATGCGTTGCCAGATACGCTTCAATAGCAGGCTTTTCAACATCGAGCGTGCCGCGGTAGAACAAGTAGCCGTCACGCCCCACGTGCACCTTGTCTGAGACGCCGAATACCCGGTAATCGATGGTTCCCTTTATGCGTATCAGCAGAGAGCGGAAGCCATAGTGCTCCGCAAACCAGGTGTTGGCCTGCCGCAGATAGCGATCCGGCTGCTCGATGCTTGGTGCCTTGGCCAATGTGCGTTGCTCGTCGACCTCGAACTCCGGCGCCAGCCGCGTGAGCATTTGCAGGCCTGGAAGCAGCGTAAGGAGCAAAAAGGTCGCAATGAAGATTCGATGGGTGACGGCAGATCGCATCTCAGAACCGGAAATAGATGAACGGATTGAATCCGTTGGCCGCAATCAAGGCGGCTGAATAGCAAAAGAGCGCCAAAGCGCCAAGCGAGACAATCGGCGCGGCAAAGGATCTATCAGTGAGGCGCCAGACGGTGAGACGCCAGTCCTCGGGCACCAGCACTGCAACGCTGCCGATCGCCAGGAACAGCAATTTGTCCGAGGTCAACACGGCCCAAGCAACAGCCGGCGTTTGACCTGCACTGAGGCCCAACATCGCTGCTAGGTAATTTCCAGCCACGCTCGCAGAAGGCGACCTGAACAGAACCCATCCCACCATGACGAGCAGCAAGGTCATTAGCCAGCCACCGAAACCGTGTGGTGCCTGGCCGAAACGGTTTGATGCCAGACGCTCCACAACCAGCAACAGGCCATGGAACAGCCCCCAAAGCAAGAACGTGTAGGCAGCGCCGTGCCACAACCCGCACAGAATGAAGACAACTAGCAGGTTGACGTAAGTGCGTACCGGACCCGCGCGATTGCCGCCCAATGGAATGTAGAGGTAATCGCGGAACCAGCGCGACAAAGTCATATGCCAGCGTCGCCAAAATTCGGTGATGCTTTGCGAGCGATAGGGTTGGTTGAAGTTCTCGGGAAATTTGAAACCCAGCATGCGGCCCATGCCGATAGCCATGTCGGAGTAGCCCGAGAAATCGAAGAGGATTTGCAGCGTATACGCAAGAAGACCGATCCAAGCGGCAGCCATGCCTAATTGATCACTTGGCAATCCGAACATTCGATCGGCCACCACGCCGACGTTGTCTGCGATGACGATTTTCTTTGCCAATCCCAGGCAAAAGCGCAGTAGGCCGGCATGGACATCTTCGAGGCGTATGGGCCGGTGCTCAATGCGATTCACCAGTTCGGCGTAGCGCACAATCGGCCCCGCGATAAGCTGCGGAAAGAGTGTGTGGTACATGCCGAAATCGACCAGCGTCGGTGCTGGCGGCGCATCACGACGATAGATGTCGACGATATAAGAGATGCCCTGAAAAGTGAAAAACGAAATTCCGGCGGGCAGCACGATGTCGCTGAACGTCGATGACCCGGGCATGTTGAGCGCGGTGCCCGCGTCCAGCACCGCGCGTTGCATAAAGTTCCAATACTTGTAGTAGATCAGCGGTACCAAATTGGCGACCACGCCCACTGTTAGCAAGGCGCGGGCTCGGCCATCCGCGGGCATGCGATGGAGCGCGTTTCCAATGACCGCGTTGACGACCACCGATCCCAGCAGAACCACCGACACTAGCCCGGCATCCACGAAATAGAACGCGAAGCTCGCCAGCACCAGAAACGCATTGCGCGAGCGTGCCGGGAGAAAAAAATACAGCAGAAACACGATCGGCATGAAGCCGAACAGGAAGCCGGGCGAGCTGAAAGTCACTTCGAGATCTAGCCCTTGAATATGCTGCGCACGGCGCGCAGCGGCTTGGTGATGCGCCAGGAGAGCGAGTTTTCGACTGCACTGCGTGCGGTTTCACTGCGGGCGAGCTTGCTGGTCAGCGCTTCGTTGCGGCTAAGTTCGCTGCTCCTAAGAGCTTCGTTGCGGGCAAGCTCGTTGCTCAGTGCTTCATTGCGGGCGTGGGTTTCTTTGACGGTGTGGTCGTACTGCTCCAGCAAGCCCGCAGCACGAAGGTGCTCTTTCTGCAGCGTGCGCAACTCCTCGTCGACATTGGCCAGCTGGGCGAGCACACGTTCGACGTCCGACGCCTTGGAGGTCAGTTCCTGCCGCGTGCTCTCGAGCTCCCAGCGGCGCAGCGTGGATTCCCCCAGGCTGGAGAAGACTTCTTTGACCGCGTTAGTGCCAACCTGCTCTTTGGTCAGGTCAAAGAGCTTGCGCACTTCTGCCGGTTGGTTGGGGCCGACTGCCAGCATCCCAAGACCTGCCGAGTGGTCAAATTCGAAGCTAGGATATTGCTTTGTAATCTCGGCCCAAAATTGCCAGACGCCGAAGTCACGCTCGCGCACGTTCGTGTCGTGGAACAGCACGATGGCCCGGTCCGACAGCTTGGGCAGCCAGCTATCGAAGTCGTGCTTCACGGCTTCGTAGGTGTGGAGCCCGTCGATGTGCAGCAGATCAACCGAGCCGTCCTCAAAGTAGGTTGTAGCCTCGTCGAAGGTCATGCGCATGAGGCGCGAAAATGCCGCGAAATGCTTGTCGTTGAACGCCGCCAAATCGTTGTAGACGCTGTCGCCATAAAAGCCCGCATGCTCGTCGCCCTGCCATGTGTCGACGGCATAGCACTTGGTGTTGAGCGACTCGTTCTGCACGGTCTGGCAGAAGGCCGCGTACGACATCCCGAAGTGCGAGCCCAACTCGACCAGGATGCGAGGCTGCTGCACTGCAACGAGCCAAGAACCGAAGGGCACGTGCCCAGTCCAGCCGCTGGAGACTAGGCGCAGTGGCCGTATGAACATGGCTAGGTTTGGCTGGATGGCGTCGAGGATCATGGGAATTCGCTTGCGTCTTGTTATCAGTAACTGCTGAGAATTGTGCCGTACGCTCGCTCGAGCCCGACGTTCTATCGATGTCGTTATTTCACGCGCGCCAAACGATGGATTTTGTCAGCTCCTTGGCAAAAGACGCCGCCATTGCGGCAGTGTGCCCAGCGAGCCCGGCCCCCGTCGTCGCTCGGCCAGCCGATCCCGTCGGAGAGCGATCGACTCGTGCGTAGCTGAAGTTCGCGAGCTGGCAGGCTTCGCTAACCCACGCGCCTGCGACGTCAGGGCGCTGATCGAGGACTGGCCGAAGTAGCGCACTCAACCATTGGCCATGGCCCCGGCGTTAAAGCGCGGGTCTATTTTCATTTCAGCGCTACAACAATCCTTTCCCACCATGACAGCTGCCGCCGTTGTCGCCGCCCCTCGGAGCCGACGAGCAAATGGCGATAGTTCTTGGGGTTGCGCTGCACTCGCGTAGGCAGTGCGCGGAGGTCGACTATGTCCCAGATGAAGTCCGATCGGCCATAGAAATCCTGGCGCTTGGTCACCGTTTCATGGATATTGATCGCACCCAGAAATTCGGGATTGTTGTACTCTTGGTGAGAAAAGGCGGCAATCTTGCGCTTCACGCCGTCTTCATCAGCAAGGTACGAAAAATGCCACCCGGCGTTCTCAATGAAGGTGGCGGGTATACCAGTGGTCCGGACGCCAAAACGCATCTGGTCAGGTGTGTGCTCGCGCAATTCGCTTTTCGGAAACGCGCAGCACCAGGCGCTCGCGGACTCCGGGCCGCCGACATTTCGGTAGTTCAGATAGAAATACGACAGCAGCAACTGGAAGCCATACACCTGCAATGGTTTGCTGCGGAGTCCAGCTACAACCTCTCCTCTAGGGATCTCGTCAACGTCGGATACGCAGATGAGATCACTATCAGCGGCGTCTACAAGGCCGCGAACAATACTGTTGCGCTGAAAGCGCTCTCGGTCCCATGCGTTTCCAGAAACAATATCGTCCTCGATGGCGATGTAACGGATCTTGCCCACGAAGGCTGAAAGGCCCGCGCGCTGCGTTGGAAAGGTCAGCTTTTTCACGTTGCCACTGAACGTCTTGGTGGCCTCGACGATCACGAATTCGTCAACGACGTCATTCAACTCGTGAAGCCTGATCTCAAGCGCCTCGATCTCGCCGTTGTAGAGAAAGCAGTCAAAAATTCGCATGGTGACCCGTTTGCTATGTGCGCCCATCCTAATTTACATACGGCTGAATTTCGTGGCGGTTAAGCCATATCGTGGACTCACTATTTTGAGTCGAGGTTTCGAGTGTCGACCTACACGAGCGATTGGTTCAGCCATAACATTCCCGCATGGCAAAGCTTTTTCAGTGGCTGGGGAGATGAGCCGCGCACGGCGATTGAGATTGGATCCTACGACGGAAGGTCGTCCGTTTGGCTGCTCGAAAATGTGCTGCGAAACAACGCTAGTCGGTTGCACTGTGTTGACGTCTTCGCTGATCGCGAAAAGCCTGACAGCTATTGGAAGCGTTTCGAAGAAAACGTTCTGAAGTCGCCTCACGCGCCGAAGGTCGACGTTTACACGGGCTATTCGATCGACTTCATGCTGCAGTTCGCGGTATCGGGCCGAACGGCGGATTTCGTTTACGTAGACGGGTCGCACCGAGCTGCTGACGTCCTCGAAGACCTGATCCTGGCGTTCCGCGTTTTGAAGCCGGGCGGTCTGATGATTTGCGACGATTACTTAGGAGGCGCTGGTCCTGGCAAAGACCCAACGCTCGGTTCACCCAAGATCGCAGTAGACGCGTTCACGACCCTTTATCGAGACCGACTTGAAATAGTGGCAGGTCAGCCGCTATACCAGTTGGCCATGAAAAAGAGCAGCGATCGCGAGTGGGACGATCCGGCGTCGCGCGGGGCGTTGTAGCACGCAGCATCACCAACGCCCGTCGGCGTTCCTTGGGGCAGCATGCCGCAGACCCACACCGCAGAACTTCTAGCCAAATAGCCAAATAGCAAAAGGAGATCGGCGAGGCTGTTCGGGCGAAAATCGAAAGCTACATCAACTACTTACGTATTGTTATGGACTAACTAATCCCATGCCCGCGTGTCCTCGCTACATGACGCACCGACTGCTATCAACCTTCTGACAAATTCACAAACGGCAACGTTTTTAGTCCTTGTGCGTCGCAAAACATCGCGGACGTCGAGGCCGTTCAACGTATCCCACGGTCAAGCCAGCACAGATGATGCGGCACAATCACTCCCCTGTAAGCAACTCCCAACTTAGATCTATGACGAAGCACGCAGTAGTAACAGGTATCACTGGACAGGATGGCGCCTATTTGGCCGAGCTGCTGTTGAGTAAGGGTTACGTAGTGCACGGAACCTTCCGCCGGACGAGTTCGGTGAACTTTTGGCGTATGGAAGAATTGGGAATCCAGGATCATCCGAACCTCAAGCTGGTCGAGCATGACCTGACTGATCTCGGCAGTTCGCTGACGCTCATCAAGGAAGCGAAACCCGACGAGGTCTACAACCTTGCTGCGCAAAGCTTTGTCGGTGTCAGCTTTAACCAACCCGATGCCACTGCGCAGATCACCGGCATGGGTGCGCTGCACTTGCTCGAGGCGATACGTCTGACAGACCGCAGCATTCGGTTCTATCAAGCCTCCACCTCCGAGATGTTTGGCAAGGTGCAAGCCATTCCCCAAGTAGAGGAGACGCCCTTCTATCCGCGTAGTCCCTACGGCGTAGCCAAACTGTTTGCGCACTGGATGACGATCAACTATCGCGAGAGCTATGACATCTTTGGTTGCAGCGGCATTTTGTTCAACCATGAAAGCCCGTTGCGCGGTCGCGAGTTTGTGACGCGGAAGATTACCGATTCTGTCGCCAAGATCAAGTTGGGCAAGCTTGAAGTTCTTGAGTTGGGTAACCTCGGCGCCAAGCGCGATTGGGGTTTCGCCAAGGAGTATGTCGAGGGTATGTGGCGCATGTTGCAAGCCGACGAGCCTGACACTTTCGTGCTGGCGACGAACCGTACTGAAACAGTCCGTCATTTCGTCGACCTGGCTTTTCGCGCGGCAGGCTATGAACTGCGTTTCGAGGGTGAAGAGCAAAACGAGGTCGGCATCGACGTGGGCAGCGGCAAGACGATGGTACGGGTCAATCCCAAGTTTTATCGGCCTGCGGAAGTCGACTTGCTCATCGGCAATCCCGCCCGTGCCAAAGAGAAGCTTGGCTGGGAGCCGACGACAACGCTCGAGCAGCTTTGTACGATGATGGTGGAGGCTGACTTACGCCACAACAAGTCGGGGCACTCTTTCTAGATCCATTCTCAGATTCGCGATAAGTGTCGCGCGAGTATGGTGCGGCTATGTGGCTGATGATAAAACTAAATGCGGGCATGTCCGCAACGATGAGTCGGGGGAGTCCTTTGAGAATACAGCTAGAGCGCGTATATCGCTACTTGGGAAGGTTGGCGCGCCAGCCGAAAGCCAGCGGGAGCCAAGCCGAACAACCATCGCAGCTGATCGAAAAATCAGGACTTTTCGATCCAGTTTTCTATGCGTTGGCATATCCAGACGTCCGCTTATCTGAGCTTTCTCCTCTCGAGCATTTCATTCAGCACGGTCTTATGGCTGGTCGCCATCCATCGATTCAATTCGATCCTGATCTCTATGCGGCGTCAAACCCAGACATCGGCGGTGTTCGGAAAGCCCTTTTGCACTACGTTCTATGCGGGAGACTTGAAGGCCGAATTCCCGGACCTGCGCCATTCGCTGCCGACGCGTTAGCAACGATCGTCGCCGAAGTGCGCGCAAGCGGAATGTATGACGAGGCCGTCTATCGCGGGTCTCACCCAGCCATCGATGCTAGCGAAATGGATCCGTTGGTTCACTATCTCGTCAGCGGATATCGAGACTTCGTCGAGCCGTCGAATGCTTGTTCCACGCGCACGTATCTCGGCAGGTACGTCGATGTCCGTATGGCAGGGATCAACCCGTTGGTCCACTGGCTTCGCCACGGGCGCCAAGAGGGCCGCAAGATCGACCTCGATCCGCTGATTCGCTTCCCCTGGTCTGAAGATGATCGGGGCTACCACCTCCCGGACGACGTTGTGAGTTATGAAATCAGCGAAGGGGAAGCGTACTTCGGTCGGATGGGTTTCGATTTTGCTGACCGCGACACCGCAAAGGGCTTGACGCACGCTGCTGACTTTATGGCGAACCAGCGGCCGTTGCTCGATCTGAGTGCCGACGCGCCAGATGTCACCATAATTATTCCGGTGTACGGGCAAGCGCACTTCGCGTTGAGTTGTCTTGACTCGCTGGTATGGCAGCGATCGAAGTTCACCGCCGAGATCATCATTGCGGACGATGCGTCGCCTGCCAAGAGCGAGACTGAACTGCTCGGACGAATTCCATGGGTCCGATATGAACGGCGCGATGAGAACGGCGGATTTCTCGATTGCTGCAACTGGGCTGTCGAGAAAGCGCGAGGCAAGTTCGTCGTGCTGCTCAACAGCGACACTCGAGTCGTTGAAGGTTGGCTGGATGAGTTGATCAATGGCTTCGCACTGTTCCCGAAAGCGGGAATGGTGGGGTCCAAGCTCCTCAACGACGACGGCTCACTCCAGGAGGCAGGTGGGATCTTTTGGCGGGATGGCTCTGCTCACAACTACGGGCGTGGCGGTGATTCGAACAAGCCGGAATTCTGCTTCGCCCGGCAAGCCGATTTCATCTCGGGCGCCTCTATCGCTTTGCGCAAGTCAGTGTGGGATGAGCTGAGTGGATTTGACCCTTACTACCGCCCAGCCTATTGCGAAGATGCTGATCTCGCCTTCAGGCTTCGGCGTGCAGGGTACGAAGTATGGTTTGTGCCGTTTTCTCGCGTTATCCACTACGAGGGCGTGACACACGGTCGTGACACGACGAAGGGTGTGAAGGCGTATCAAGTTGAAAATCTGAAAAAGTTCGGAAAGCGCTTTCAGGCCGAGCTGGTCTTTCACCCGGAGCCTGGCTCCAGTTCGGTGGCTGCAGCAAGCTGGCGAATGAAGAGGCACTTGCTTGTCATCGACGCTCAGGCGCCTGCGCCCGACCAGGACTCTGGTTCAGTCGTTACCGACGAGGTCATGCGCACATACCGCGAACTGGGTTTCTCGGAACATTTTTTTGCGAACCATCATCCCTATTGGTCCGAGCCTTACGTGACAGCGCTGCAGCGTAAAGGCGTGTGCTGCCACTATGTTCCTTTCGCGTCGCACATCGGCATGCTGTTGGAGTCCGGGTGTACCTTCGACTACGCGCTTTTGTATCGCTACTACGTGGCGGACATGGTTCACGACGAAATCAGGGCTCGGTCGCCAGCGACGCGAATCCTGTTTGCCAACGTCGACTTGCACTATCTGCGTGAGTCGAGGGCTGCAACAACGGCCAGTGACAAACAGGCATTGTTAGCGGCGGCATTGACGAAGAAGCGAGAACTTGAGATGTTTGCTCGCGTGGACGCGTCTTTCGTCCATACCGAAGTTGAGAAGAACATTATTCAGGCAGCGATGCCACGACCGCTTGAGAACATCGTAGTGCTGCCGTGGTTGGCTGAACTGAGCGACGGCGACAAACCTTACGCCAAGCGCACCGACGTGATGTTCTTGGGCAACTTTCCGCACACTCCAAATGTCGACTCGATTCGCTTCTTCATGGAATCGATTTGGCCCCGGCTTGAGCGCTCCCTGCCACCGTACGCGCGACTGCTCGTGGTGGGCAACAAGCCGCCGCAGGAGGTCATGTCGCTGTCCACGAATCGTGTCATCGTGACTGGCTACGTAGAAGAGTTGGCGCCGTACTTCGCAACAACGAGAGTGTTCGTTGCACCGCTGCGCTACGGAGCAGGGATCAAAGGGAAGTTGGTCACTGCACTCGCGCACGGCGTTCCAAGCGTTGCGACCCGCATTGCGGCTGAAGGTATCGGAGCAGAGGGTTGCGCTCACCTCGCCGTTGCAGATGATCCCGACCAATTCGCGGATGAAGTGCTACGCATTTATGGCGACGAATCTGCGTGGACAGCCCTGCGTGATGCGGGACTCGAGTTCGTTCGAGCCAATTATTCGCGACAGGCAGCCTCACAACTTTGCGTGGAGGCAATGCGCCTTGCCGACGAAACCTGGGCACGCCGTCAAGAATATATGTGCCGAAGCTCTCTGGAGAAGATCATGAGCAGCAACGGGGAATACGACGGTGTGAGCGGGCAACGCCAAGGTCTATCGAATTGATTCGACGACGAGGGCGCTAAAGCGAATTTACAGCCCCTGTACTGCCCTGCGCTCCGCGGACAGCACGTCAAGCCGTTTGCGCATCGCTTCGCCCACGGCAGCATGGTTGTACAGGCGTAGCACATGCTCTCGCGCAACCTTGCCTCGCGCCTTCCCCTGGGATGGATTTGCTGCGACGTGGCGCATGATCTCGATCGCCGCTTTTTGATCAGGCTCCGCCCACGTTTGCCCGTGCCACCACGGATATTCATGTGCTCCCAGCGGACGCAAATCGTATGGCACCGGGTATCCAGTCTCTTCTGTCAGGAAATCGGTGCATCCCGAATAGTCGGTTCCGATGACAATGCGCTCGAAAGTCATGGCCTCCGCCATGCCGAGGCCGAATCCCTCGGCCCGGTGCAGGGACACATAGACGTCCGACGCGTTAATCAAACCGAGGATCTCCTTGCGGGGCATGCTCCGATCCATGATGAGAATGCGACGGTCCTTGGCGGCGGCGGCTTCGATGACTGCCTTAACGTCCGGATGATGGTCAGCCGCGCCGGTCGACTTGATGACTAAGCCCACATTCTCATCGCCATGCGGAAACGCGAATTGAAACGCCTGCAACACACCAAGCGGATTCTTTCGGAACGGCGATGAGTAGTAGTCAAAGCTGAACATGAAATAGAAACGCTCTTCTGTCATGCCGAAGTGCGAGCGCGACGGGTAAACGCCATCGATGTTCTCCATGGCCGGCGGCATCACGATGATCGGCCCCTCGAAGATGTGAGCGAAGGCATCGGCGATGAATTTGTTAGGTGCCCAGATCTCGTGGATATTCCCCAAATTATTTCGCCATTCTTCGGGTGCTGTGGAAAGCTCCCAGTAGGTGCAAAGAATGTTGTATGAATCCTTTAAAAGCTTCGGGTCAAGTGTTTGAAAAACCACTGGAACCTGATCTGCTGCTACTTCGATCACATTCACTTCGTACGGTTCGCTCACGTCGTACCGATGCGGCATGTAAGGCTCAATCAGTCGAGTCTCTATGCCGGCCTGAAAAGGGTAGATCGAGAATTCCAACCCTGCAGACTCCGCAGCGGCAAGATTCGCCCTGAAGGCTTGCCCCAGCCCCAAGGCGCCCTCTGCGTAGCCGATGAACAATGTTCCCCGATGGAGCGTGTGGGTCGCGTTCGTGCACTCGTCCGTTGGCGGTGGTATTTGTTTCAGCGATTTAAGGCGCGCCTTCACCCTTGGGCTGATCAATTTCCTGGAGGAAGCCGAAATCGCTGATTTGTAGCCTTGCGTGTCTGCTCGATCGGCAAAGAAAGTCAAGAGCATTCCCACTCGCCGAATGGCGCGCGTCACCTTCAGCCTCAGGGGCTGAGGCCCAACAGCCGCCGGTGTGGAATTCGCGCCGATGTGCGCCTTCTTCATCGATAGGGTCGAGGCAGAAAGTTTCCCCGCATTTTCGGCAATCAATGCCCTGCGGATAGCCATACTGCTTTCTCGCCAAGAGAACTTAGTACGAATATTCCGAACACCGGCGTCCGAAAGGGTCTTATATCGTTTTGCATCTATGTCGTTCGCCTCGAACAATAGGGCCGTCAGATGTTCTGTAGAAGGCTCCCACCAGTCGCCAACATCTCCGAATCCTTTGTCGGAATAGTCGGCCTTGATTGGTGTGCCGCTCAACAGTAAGCCTCCGGCTATCGCGAAGTCCGCGGTGCCGCTGAAGTTTCCGAATATGGATGGCGTGCCGCAGGCCATGGATTCGGCTACGCTAAAGCCGAAACCTTCGGAGCGCGATGAGCAAACCGTGAAGTCGACACTGCGATAAAGAGCGGCCAAGGTTTCTTCGTCAGCCGCGGCGAGGCTCTCGTAAACTGAAATGCCCTCGGCATAGTGCTCGGATATTCGGGAGTTCTTCCAGACACGCGAGCTGTCAGGCGTCGGCAGCGCCTGTTCGATGCCGATGCCAATGAGGATCAGCCGGGCGGACCGCTGCACGCTATGGAATGCCCGCCACGCCTTGAGCATGACGTCGAGACCTTTTCGATGCTGGTTACGCGAAAACCATAGAAACGTCTTGCCATCCGCGATGCGCTCCGAAGGGCCCCAGGGGTGAAAGCTGTCGCTTTCAACGCCGAGGGGTGCGTAGTGAACCCGATTGAACCCCGCATTGTTCAGCACATCTACGCCCCAACGCGACGTGGTCAGAATCATCTTGTAGCGGTCTGTGTATTCGAGCCACGACGCAGGCGGTTGAGACGTCTCCCAAACCGTGTAGAGGAAATCGAATGGCTGGACGCCAGGGTGCGTAAAAATAAGTTCGGGTGCGTTGGGATGAACCAGTCCGTATTTTTTCAGATAGGGATGCAGGTTCTTATTGACGATGTTCCACGAATTTGTTTCATTGGAACTATGCGACTGATGTGCGACATAGTGACCCAGGAACTTTTGCGAAAACAACCGCTTGTTCTTGGTCAGATAGTCAAGCTTGAACTGACTGGGTTTCGCTGAAAAGGTGGAACTCGTCCAGTGCTCGATCTGGGAATTCGGCAGGTAGGCGCAGGTATATCCAGCCTCTCTGAGCCGGAATCCGAAATCCGCATCCTCATGGTAGAAGCCATAGTCGTTGTCGAGAAATCCGATTTCATCGACGGTTGAAATTCTTACACCGGCGAACGTGAGTTCACAGAAGTCTGCTTCAAGACGATGAGGAGTACCGCTTGGCGGCGCGAAATCGTGCGCAAAGGTAAGCTGCTCGAGATCCCAAAACACCCGGTAGGCCAGTTCTTTCACGCCGGCGGCCTCGTCAATCAGCATCTGTGCTGGGGCTACGATGCCAAGGTCCGGGTCATTCAAAAGCTCGCCTAGGAGCTCGCGCATCACGTCCGTCGTGAAAGTGATGTCGTTGTTCGCCACGAATACGAATTCACAGCCGCGTTCCCTTGCAAGATCTGCTCCGATATTGCACGCCTCGGTATAGGTGTGTGGCCGCCCCAATTGTTTCAGGTGGACTCCAGCCTGCTTGCATATCGCTTCGGTGCTATCCGTGCTTCCTTGGTCAATTACCATCACCAGTTCGCTCGGGATCCTGAGCGTAGGCAGCATTCGCTCAAGAAGCTTACCGCCGTTGATCGACGGAATAACCAGTAAGGATTTTCTCAGGGCGGCTTCAATATCCATGGATTCTTGTAGTGGTGGGTTAACCAGGAATTCTTCGTTGGATGCGAACGCGGGCATACGACGCCGACCATACAAATCGCCGCATCTTGTTTAGCCCGGTAAGCGGACCTGCGCCTTCAGCGCGATTCCCTTGAACGATCACTCAGCAATGATGCGTCCGTGCTCCAGATGAATAACGCGATTGCATTCCCTGGCAATCAATTCGGGTGAATGAGAGGCCAGCACCAAAATGCCTGATTTCGCAACCACATCTTGCATGCGCCTCTCTGCCTTCTCGGTGAACTCCGCATCACCAACGGAGAGCCATTCGTCCATGAGCAGGATGTCTGCCTGAACGCTGGTAGAGATCGAGAATGCTAGCCGCATCATCATGCCGGTGGAGTAGGTGCGCACCGGCATGTTCACGTATTCGCCAAGTCCGCTGAACTCGCAGATGCTTGGCGTGAGTTCATCGAGTTGCTTCCTGCTCATGCCCATGACCAGGCCGCGCAACATGATGTTTTCCAGACCCGTTGCGTCGGCCTCTATACCGAGCGAAGGGTCTATCAGGCTGGCGACGGTGCCCTCCCTGACGAATTCGCCCGACGACGGCTCATAGACGCCCGCCAATGCCCGTAGCAGTGTCGATTTGCCCGCGCCGTTGTGGCCGATCAGACCCAGCCGGTCGCCGCTTTTCAGCTCAAGATTGATGTTGCTCAGCGCCTGAACCACGTTCACACCGGTTTCCTTGCCGAAGCGGCCACCTGTGACCGATGAGGCCAGTGTCTTCTTCAGCGATGCGGAGCCAGCTCCATAAATCGGAAAGTTGACAGAGACATTTTTGAGCGAAATAGAAGCCATGGATTCTTAAAGCCAGTAAACAACGCGGCGACGGTATTTCGAGAAAAGCATGGCCGATGCAGTGACGCTGAAAAGGGTCCATGCGAGGATGCCCCACCAGTTATGCGCTTCGGCAACACTGCCCATCAAAGGTGCACGCAGCAGTTCAAGGATCTGCGCGAACGGGTTGTAGAGCACATATTTCGCTCGCCCCGGCAAGCTTTCTGGCAGCCAGAACACTGGCGTCAAAAACATCAGCATCTGCATCACACTGGTCACGATTTGCGTCACATCGCGAAAGCGCGTGCAGACCAGTCCAAGCGCCAGGCCCAGCGCCTGCCCGTTGATCAGGAGAAGTAAAAACGCAGGGATGACCAGCAGTGCCGACCACGACAAGGAAATGCCTGCCCAGATTGCTACGGGAATGTAGAGCACGATCTGATGCGCAAACTGAATGAGGTTGCGCGCCATGCTCCGCCATACAAAAAGGCTGATCGGAAAGTACCCCTGCTTCAGGTAGTTGGCCGAGCCGATGAAGGTGTTGCAGGAATCGATCACCATGCTGGAAAAGAACCCCCAGAAGATGAGACCCAGCGCGAGGTGCGGAAAAAACTTGGAGAGTTCAGTGCCGAACAGTGAGCTGTATAGCGGCCCCATGCCGCCGATCATGGCGCCCATGCTCAACGTGAGCCAGATCGGCCCGAGCATCGAGCGCCGATAGCGCAGCACGATGTCGAACCACGCCAGCGTCCACCAGATGTCGGTGCGGCGGGTGCCCTCCCACCAATCCGTCCAAGCGCTGCGATGCAGGTTTGAATGTGCCTGACTCATGCGCGCCCGTAGGTGTCTGCCAGGCGAACGATGTCGTCTTCGCCGAGGTAGCCACCGCATTGCACTTCGATGAGCACGAGTTCGTTTTTGCCGATGTTCGTCAAGCGATGTTTCTCTTTGAGGGGGATGTAGCGGTACTGGCCAGGCAGTGTTTCATGCTCGACATCGCCCACCTGGACGATCGCTTTGCCTTGCACCACGACCCAATGCTCGGCCCGCTGGTGATGGTATTGCAGTGAAAGCGATTCGCCGGGTTTGACGGTAATGCGCTTGACTTTGTAGCCTGACTCTTCCTTGAGCGAGGCATAGGTGCCCCAAGGGCGGTGTACGACGGCGGGAAGAGTGACGGTTTCGTGCTTGCGCGACTTGAGCGCATCGACGACCTGCTTTACTTTTTGGGCGCTGTCTTTGTGAGTGATCAGCAGCGCATCGGGCGTGTCGACAATGACCAGATCGCGAACGCCCAGCACGGCCACCATCTTCGGCCCGTGGCTGTCGATCTGCACGTGCGTGTTGGTGGTGTCGATGGCGATCGCGTCGAAAGGAATCGTATTGCCGCTGGCATCGGCGGTGTGCGACCTGGCAACCGACGGCCAGGTGCCGACGTCGCTCCAACTGAACTTGGCGGGCACTACATGCACGTTGTCGGCGCGTTCCATGACGGCGTAGTCGATGCTGATGTCGGGCTGTAAGCCAAAGGCATGTAGATCGAACTGCACAGCGTTGCCTGCCGCGGTCGAGGTGTCGAGCGCATTGCGCGCTGCAGCCAAAAGCGCGGGGGCGTACTTTTCAAAGGCCGCCACGATAGCGTCTGCCGTAAAGCAGAACATGCCGCTGTTCCAGTAATAACGGCCGGTCGCCAAGTAGTCCTGGGCGGTCGGAAGGTCGGGCTTCTCGACGAAGCGTTTGGCCATCTGGCTGTCGCGCGAAACCTTATCGACCTCGATGTAGCCGAAGCCGGTGTCCGGCGTCGTCGGGCTTACGCCAAAGACGACCAGCGCACCCTTTTCAGCAAGGCGAAAAGCCTCGCTCGCACTGGCGACGAAGGCATCGACGTCGGGCACCAGGTGGTCGGCCGACAGCACCAGCATGACGGTGTCGCCACTGAACTTCTTGATGCACTGCAATGCCGCGAGCGCGATGGCTGGAGCCGTGTTGCGGCCCTTGGGCTCGAGCAGCAGGGTGGCCGACGGTGGGTCTGCCATCTGGCCGAGCACGTCTTTGGTGAGGAACAAATGGTCTTTGTTGGTCACGATGAGCAAATCGCCGGTGCCGCAGGCCTGGCCGCGTTCGATGGCTTGCTGCAGCAAAGTCGAGCCGCCGAGCTTCATGAAAGGCTTGGGAAAGGCCTGGCGGGACAGCGGCCAAAGCCTGGATCCGGCGCCGCCAGAGAGCACCACTGAAAGCAGTCGCATGTTGTTCCTCTGATTTGTTAGGGTGAAGTTTACCGGGCGCTCGAGGTGCGGCCGCCTCCAGCGGCGCCGCAGAGCCGCTGAACCAGATCCAACGTTGCGAAGATAATCATGCGCCCGTCGACGCGTTCAGCATGCCGCCACAACAACAAGAGCTCCCTCACCTCGCCCATCCCAAGTACCGCCCCGACATCGACGGCTTGCGTGCGGTGGCGGTGTTGGCGGTGGTCGTGTATCACGCCTTTCCGAAGGCGGTGAGCGGTGGCTTTATCGGCGTCGACATCTTCTTCGTTATTTCAGGCTACCTGATTTCGACGATCATTTTCGGAAGCCTCGCCGGCAGCGGATTCAGCTACGGCGAGTTCTACGCGCGGCGCATCCGGCGCATCTTGCCTGCCTTGCTGCCTGTCATGGCGGCCACCTGCGTGGTCGGGTGGTACGTGCTGCTGTCGGATGAATTTCGGGAACTGGGCAAGCATTTGCTGGCCAGCGCCGGCTTCGTGTCGAACCTGGCTTTGTGGAACGAGGCGGGCTACTTCGATACCGCCGCGGAAAGCAAGCCGCTGCTGCATTTGTGGTCACTCGCGGTCGAAGAGCAGTTCTATATTTTCTGGCCGCTGTTTCTCGGGGTGGTCTGGCGCGCACGCGCCAGCCTGGGTCGGAACAAGCTGACGTGGTGGATCGGCATCGTGGCCGGGCTGTCTTTCGTGCTGAATGTCGCGACCATTCATCGGCACCCCGAGGCGGTCTTCTATTCGCCGCTCTCGCGAATCTGGGAGCTGGCCGCTGGCGCCTTGCTCGCCCATTCGGCACTGCGTCACACCACGCCGCGCGGCGCTATCAATTCCGAAGTGCGTGTGCTCGCGGGCCTGGTACTTATTGGCCTGGGCCTGTACTTCATCCAGAAAGAAAAGACCTTCCCGGGCTGGTGGGCCATCTTGCCGGTGCTGGGCGCGTGCCTCTGCATTTCGGCGGGGCCGCTTACCTGGCTCGGTCGCAACCTGCTCGGCTCGCGTGTCTTCGTCTGGTTTGGGCTGATCAGCTACCCGCTGTATCTGTGGCACTGGCCGTTGCTGGCGTATGCGCGCATCGTCGAGAACGGCATGCCGACAGCGGTGATCCGCGGAGGCGCAGTGGTGGTCGCGATCGTGCTGGCATGGCTGACGTATAGCTTTCTTGAACGGCCGATACGCAAGAGCAACGACCCGGCAACCGTTCGCTGGTTGTTGATCGGCATGGTCACGTTGGCCGTCGTCGGCACGGCCATTTTTGCGCGGCTCATCCCCGCCCGGAACAGCGATCCAACGTTGCAGGCAATCGCCTCGGCGAGCACCGATTGGGGCTATCCCGACACCATGCAACTGGTCAAGCGCGGCGGCGAAGAGATCTACAAGATCGGAGCCGGCAGCAAGCGCGTGCTGCTGCTGGGCGACAGCCATATCGAGCAATACGGCCCGCGCGCCCTTGAGTTGGCGCGCACAGCGCCGGAGCAACTCGGCACGTTGTACTTTGCGACCCGCGGTGCCTGCCCAGCCATTCCGCACCTGTCCGAAGACCGTGATCCCGGCTGTGCCGAACGCCGCGAGCACATGGAGACGTTTGCCCGCAGTGCCGATATCGACTCGGTCGTCATCGGCGGTTGCTGGGCCTGTTACTTCGATGTGGGCGAAGCGCCGCCATCGGCAAACGCACCAGCGCCCGACCACTACTACTTTCGCGAAGGCACGACGCGGCACATGCTGCGCGGCGGCGATGGCGTCGAGCGTTCGTTCAACTCACTGGAGCTCTTCCTGAAATCGCTGAAGTCCGCGGGCAAAAAGGTCTACCTGGTGTTGAACATTCCGGTAGGCGACGGCTTCGAACCCAAGTCGATGATCAGCGGCAGCCGCCTCGGCACGCTGACCGCGCCTAGGGTCGACCCACGGGTCATGCTGACGGCTTCGCAGAAGCGCATTCATGACCGGCTGCAGCAAATCGCGGTCGCGAGCGGTGCCATCGTCATCGATCCGATGGCGACGCTGTGCAATGCCGATGGGCAGTGTCTTCGCACCGATGCGGATGGCATTCCCATCTACAAAGACGGCACACATTTGCGCGCGGCGTATGTCAGGCGCTTTGCCTCTTTTGTCGACCCGGCGATCACCCAGTCGAAGTAAGCCATGAACTTAATTACGCGACTGACCCACCTCATTCGGCTCGGGGTGCAGCACGGGCCGCGCATGGCGGCCAAGCTGCCGCAAGCATGGCGCGTCTACCGCAAGGCGGGCTGGCAGGGCATGGTGTGGGAACTGCGGCGCCGGATGCGCAAGACCAACGACTACGCGAACTGGGTCGTGACCTACGACACCCTGACAGCCGAGACTCGCACGGCCATCACGCAGCGTGTCGCGGCAATGCCAGCGCCGCCGTTGATTTCGATATTGATGCCGACCTACAACCCGAACCCGGTGCATTTGCGTGCTGCCATCGAGTCGGTGCGAGCGCAGCTCTATCCGCATTGGGAGCTGTGCATCGCGGACGATGCATCCACGGCGGCGGAAGTCCGGTCTATCCTGGAGTTCTACCGTGACTCGGACCCACGTATCAAGGTGGTGTTTCGTCCGAAGAACGGTCACATTTCTTCTGCATCCAATAGCGCCCTCGAACTCGTGACCGGCCCCTGGATCGCGTTGATGGACCACGACGATCTTCTGCCCGAGCACGCGCTGTTTTGGATGGTCGACCGCATCGCGAAGCACCCCGATGCGCGACTCATCTATTCCGACGAAGACAAGATCGACGAAAGCGGCCAGCGGTCCGATCCCTACTTCAAACCCGACTGGAACATCGACCTGTTCCGCTCGCAAAACATGTTCAGCCATCTTGGCGTGTTGTCGGCTGAACTGGTGCGCTCGGTCGGCGGGTTTCGAGCCGGCCTCGAAGGCTCGCAAGACTGGGACTTGGTGATGCGCTGCATGGAGCACGTCGATGCCTCGCAGGTCCAGCACGTGCCGCGCGTGCTCTACCATTGGCGCGTGCACGCGGAGAGCACCGCGCGCTCGATGAACGCCAAGCCTTACGCGGCTATTGCAGGCGAGCGGGCACTGAACGAGCACTACCAACGCATCGGCGTCAAAGCCGTTGCCGAGTACCAGCAGTTCGGGTATCGCACGCGGTATGTGTTGCCGGATGAGCTGCCTCTCGTGTCCATCATCATCCCCACGCGCAACGGGCTCGACCTGATGCGCCAATGCATTCAGTCGATCGACAAGAAGACGACGTACGGCCGCTACGAAATCATCATCGTGGACAACGGGTCCGACGACCCGGCCGCGCTCGCGTATTTCGCGAATCTGGCCGAACGAGCGAATGTGCGGGTGCTGCGCGACGAGCGGCCTTTCAACTATTCGGCGTTGAACAACGCGGCGGTCGCTGCCGCGCGGGGTGACGTCATTGCGTTAGTCAACAACGACATTGAAGTGATGTCGCCCGACTGGCTTTCGGAGATGGTGAGCATCGCCTTGCAACCTGGCGTAGGCGCGGTGGGCGCGCGACTCTGGTATCCGGGCATGGCGCTGCAGCACGGCGGCGTTGTTCTGGGTCTGGGTGGCTTGGCCTGCCACGCGCACAAGGATCTTCCGCGAGGACTTAACGGATACGCCGGACGCGCTGCGCTCATCCAATCCTTTTCAGCCGTTACTGCTGCCTGCCTTGTTGTCCGAAAAGCGGTCTATCAACAGGTCGGTGGCCTCGATGAATTGCATTTGACGGTTGCCTTCAACGATGTCGACTTTTGCCTCCGCCTGCGCGAAGCCGGCTACCGCAACGTGTGGACGCCGTACGCTGAGCTCCTGCACCACGAGTCCGCGACCCGCGGCGACGACATGGCGCCCGACAAGCGAAAGCGTTTCGAGCGCGAGATCGCGTACATGAAGAGCCGCTGGGCTGATGTGATCGCGAACGACCCGGCTTACAGCCCGAACCTGACGCTCGACGCCGAGGACTTCAGCTACGCATGGCCGCCCAGAGTCGAGCGGATCTGACGATGGAAGTTGCAGACCTGGACGTCTCCGTCGCGCTCTGCACACGCAAGGGCGCGCGCTATGTCGCAGCGCAGGTCGAAAGCATCTGCGCTCAGGATCTGATGCCGCGTGAAATCGTTGTCTCCGACGACGCATCGACCGACAACACCGTCGCGATCGTGCAGGAGACGATCAGACGCTGCGGCATGGCCAGCGTCATCGACCTCACCGTGCTGCGAAACGACCCGCCGCTCGGTGTGACGCGCAACTTCGAGCAAGCGATCGAGGCCACCCGTTGCCCGTTGATCGCGCTGTGCGATCAGGACGATGTCTGGCATGCCGGCCGACTGGCGCGCATGGTCTCGCCATTTCGCCAACGCGCCGATTTGCTGCTGCTGCATTCGGATGCCCGCCTCGTCGACGACGCCCTGGCGCCGCTAGGTTCAACCTTGTTCCACGCACTCGAAGTCAAGCCGTCCGAGCTGGCCGCCATCCAGGCCGGTGCGGCCTTCGAAATCTTCTTGCGCCGCAATCTGGTGACGGGTGCGACAACGGTGTTTCGTCGCTCGCTGCTCGGCGCAGCGCTGCCATTCCCCGCCGAATGGGTGCACGACGAATGGCTGGCGGCCATCGCAGCGGCGACGGGTCGGATGGACGTTTTAATCGAGCCGCTGATCGACTATCGCCAGCACGCGTCCAACCAGATCGGCGTGCGTAAGCCGACGCTGGCGGACAAGATCGTGAAGGCGGTCGCGCCGCGTGGTGACAAGCATCGAAAGCGTTTGGGCAGGGCGGAAGCGCTGTTGCAGCGTTTGACGTTGCTTGGCGGCGCCGTGCCCGACTCGCATCTGCAAGCGCAACTCGGCAAGGTGGCGCACCAGCGCTTCAGAACCGACCTGCCGGCCAACCGCCTTGCGCGCATCCCATCGGTGCTTGCCGAAGCCTTGCGCGGCCGCTACGAGCGCTTCGACCGCGGCCTGCAATCCGTCGTACAGGACTTGCTGGAACGCGGCTGAACAATGAGATAGGCGATCAGGCCTTCTTATCTTCGAGCTGTCGATAGCGCCAGAAGGTCGCTGAAGCCCATACCTTCAGCAAGCTGGTCACATGCCAGTACAGGTGCTTCGCCTTGGCATGGCTCGCCCGCTGCGCATCGTGGCGCGCCACGAGGTCTTCGCCGACCTGAAGCCGCCAACCGGCGAGCTGGATGCGCGCGCAGATATCGAAGTCTTCCCCGTACATGAAGAAGCGCTCGTCGAAACCGTCGATGGCCGCATAGGCCTCGCTGCGAAACAGCATGAACAGACCAGGAATCCACGCCGGCACCTGCGGCCGCACGTAGCCAGCTTTGCGCCGCGTCAGAATTTCGCGCGGCGTGATGGTGGCTCGATGTTGCTCGGGCACCGATTTGCCGGGCTCGAGAATGCGCGGCGTCAAGAGCCCACTGGTCGGCGCGGCCTGGGCCAGCAGTGGCGTGAGCACGTCGCTGTCCAAGCGGATGTCCGGGTTGAGTACCAGGAACCAAGGCGTCGTGCAACGCGTGAACGCCTGGTTGTGATTGGCGCCGAAGCCCATTGGCGTCCTGTTCTCGATCCGCTCGACCGGAAAGGCCCAGGTGCGGCCCGCCAGGATGTCGGGCTCGGGGACATTGATGGTGAGCACGACCTTGGCAACGACGGCGTTGCTGTAGCGCGCCAGCTGATCGAGCAGCGGTTCGATCAATGCCAGCTGGCCATGACTGACGATCGAAACGGTGATGGCTGGGGCGTGAGGAGGGGACATCGGCATGGTCTAATTTCGCTCGGGAATTCTAGGGTCCTCTCCCGGTGCACTCCTAGTCATGCCGCACTATCAATGATTGCCCTGATCGTCATCAGTTTTCTCGTCTCCGCGTTCGCCGTGCAGGTCTTCATGCGCAGGGCGCGCCGCCACGCACGGCTCTACGCCGCCGACATGCCACAGCGGTTTCACAAGGGCCACGTGCCGCGTCTCGGGGGGGCGGGAATCATGCTCGGCATGGGCACGGCGTGGCTCGTAGCGGGCCTAGGCACCGAGGTCTTCAACGTCGATTGGCCCTTCAAAGCCGCCGCTATCGCGCTGGCGTGCATGACGCCGGCCGTCCTCGGCGGCATCGTCGAAGACGTGACCCAACGCGTGTCGGTGCGCTACCGGCTCGGGCTCACCATCGGCTCGGCGCTGCTGCTGTGCTGGGTACTGGGGCTCGGTGTTTCGCGCACGGGCGTCGACGTGGTCGATCGGGCGCTGGTGGCGTGGCCTTACATGGCCGTGTTGTTCGCGGCCATCGCCATCGGCGGCCTGCCGCACGCTTTCAACATCATCGATGGCTACAACGGCCTGGCAGGTACGGTGGCGGTGCTGGTGTGCCTTGCCATATCGCACGTCGCACTGCAGGTGGGCGACAGGCAACTGGCGGCGATGGTGATCTGCTTGATGGGTGCCACGCTCGGCTTCCTGATCTGGAACTACCCGCGCGGCAAGATCTTTGCCGGCGACGGCGGTGCTTACGTGTGGGGCATGGTCATCGCGGTGGCATGCGTGTCACTGGTTCAGCGCCATCCGACGGTGTCGCCGTGGTTCCCGATGCTGCTGCTGATCTACCCGGTCTGGGAAACGATGTTCTCGATCTACCGCAAGCTGGCGCGCGGCCAGTCGCCCGGCATGGCCGATGCGCTGCATTTCCATCAGCTGATCTTTCGGCGCATCGTGCGCGTCGCCTTCGCCGACGACGAGGCGCGCCAGCTGCTGGCGCGCAACAACCGCACCTCGCCCTATCTCTGGATCTTTGCTGCGGCAACCGTCGTTCCGGCAGTGCTGTTCTGGAACCGTACCTGGGTGCTGGTCGTCTTTTGCGCGCTGTTCGTTGCGACCTACGTGGCGGCTTACCTGATGATCGTGCGCTTCAAGGTGCCGCGCTGGCTGCGGCCCTGACCGCATGGTCTCCACGACCTCGATTCGCTGACGCACAATTCCGCCGGCTTCTTCCGCCGAATTTCACGAAAACCCATCACCACGTGGACACCATGACCGACCCCGTCCTGAACATTCCTCCCCGCGACAAAGCCGAAATCCTGGCGCAGGCCTTGCCCTACATCCGCAAGTTCCACGGCAAGACCATCGTCATCAAGTACGGCGGCAATGCGATGACCGATCCGGCCCTGCAGGCCGACTTCGCCGAAGACGTGGTGCTGCTGAAGCTGGTCGGCATGAACCCGGTGGTGGTGCATGGCGGCGGCCCGCAGATCGAGGCAGCGCTCAACAAGCTAGGCAAAAAAGGCAGCTTTATCCAGGGCATGCGCGTGACCGACGCCGAAACGATGGAAGTCGTCGAATGGGTGCTCGCGGGTGAAGTGCAGCAAGACATCGTCGGCCTGATCAACCAGGCCGGCGGCAAGGCGGTCGGGCTGACCGGACGCGACGGCGGCTTGATTCGTGCGCAAAAGCTCAAGCTGGTCGACCGCAACGATCCCAACGTGCATCACGACGTGGGCCAGGTCGGCGAAATCGTCTCGATCGATCCGAGCGTGGTCAAGGCGCTGCAAGACGACGCGTTCATTCCGGTCATCAGCCCAATCGGTTTTGGCGAAGAAAACGAGAGCTACAACATCAACGCAGACGTGGTGGCCGGCAAGCTCGCGACCGTGCTCAAGGCGGAGAAGTTGATGCTGCTCACCAACACGCCCGGCGTGCTCGACAAGGCCGGCAACTTGCTCACCAACCTGAGTGCCCGCGAGATCGACGACCTGTTCGCCGACGGCACCATCTCCGGCGGCATGCTTCCCAAGATAGAAGGCGCGCTCGACGCCGCCAAGAGCGGCGTGAACGCCGTTCACATCATCGACGGCCGGGTGCCACACGCGATGCTGCTGGAGATCCTGACCGACCAGGCTTACGGCACGATGATCAGGGCACGATGATCGGTGCGCCCTGACTTTTTGTGCAGCACTTCACGACGCGTGTTGGCCGGTTGGCTTGCACTCACTAACGAGCTGTTGTGAGGTTGTGCGAGAATCATTTTCTTACATCTTTGCACACGCGCCATGCCCCACGAAGAGATGACTGAAAGCGGTTCCGAATCTGCGGCCGAACTGATCGCTGCACCGCTCCTTCCGGCTGCCCCGGTCGTGCGCAAGCGACCGAAACCGGGCGAGCGTCGCGTACAGATCCTGCAGGCCCTCGGTGCCATGCTGGAGCAGCCCGGTGCAGAGCGCGTCACCACGGCGGCATTGGCGGCGCGGCTCGATGTGAGCGAGGCGGCGCTGTACCGGCACTTCGCCAGCAAGGCGCAGATGTTCGAAGGGCTCATCGATTTCATTGAGCAGAGCATCTTCACACTGGTCAACCAGATCACCGAACGCGATGCGCCGGGGCGGGAACAGGCGGCACGGATCGTCTCGCTGCTCGTGCAGTTCGCTGAAAAAAATCCGGGCATGACGCGCGTCATGGTGGGCGACGCACTGGTTTACGAGAACGAGCGTTTGCAACAGCGCATGAATCAGTTCTTCGACAAGATTGAAGCCAGCCTGCGCCAAGCGCTGCGTGGTGCGGCATCGGCCGAGGGCTCGGCGACACCGTCGGTCGATGCACAGGTGCGTGCCTCGGCGCTCACGTCGTTCGCAGTCGGACGGCTGCAGCGCTTCGCGCGCTCGGGCTTCCGGCGGCTGCCGTCGGAGCACCTCGAGGCGACGGTCGCCTTGATGGTCTGAGCTGAAACATACCGGGATGTCGGCGCATACCGACAGCCCGACTGAAGCGCGCCGCCGCGCCTCGCTGTCGTGTCAGGCGCTGACGGTCAACCCGACCTTGGCGCCTGCCGCCATGATCTCGCCCCAGGTCGCATCGTCCAGCCAGATACCGTCGCGCTCGCGCTCGATGCGCGCACGTCGCTCGGGCTCGCCGGCGATTTGCACCGCATCGAAGCCGGCGCCCGGTGGGCTTTGGCGAAGCCACGCCACGAATTCACGAGCCTCTTGCTCGAAGCTCGTTTGCGTGCCCAGCTTGGCCGGGTCGATCAGCACGGTCAGCATGCCGTTGAACACGCTGCGCGCGGAATCGGCCGGACGATGCCAGGTGCCACCGCCGCTGAGCGCACCGCCGAGCAACTCGCACGCGATCGCCATGCCGTAGCCCTTGTGCTCGCCGAAGGTCATGAGCGCGCCGTACAGGCCGTTGCTCTGCGGCACGACGACCACGCCGGGGTCGTTGGTCGGCGCGCCGTGTTCGTCGATGAGATAGCCGTCGGGCACCTGTTCGCCCTTGTTGTGCGCCACGCGCATCTTTCCTTGCGCGACACGGCTGGTCGCGAAGTCGAGCAGAAAGGGTTCGGCACCGGCCAGTGGCACGCCGATGCAGCACGGGTTGGTGCCGAAGCGTCCGTCGCCACCGCCCCACGGCGCGACCACCGGCCGCGACAGCACGTTGACGAAATGAAGTGCCACAAGGCCCTGCGCCGTCGCCATCTCGGCGAAGTGCCCGATGCGGCCAAGGTGGTGTGCGCTGGACAGCGTGAAGATGCAGCTGCCGTGCTGTTTGGCGCGCGCGATGCCGAGTTCGATGGCCTGCACGCCGACGATCTGCCCGAAGCCACGTTGCCCATCGAGCGCCATCATCGTGCCGATGTCGAGGTTGATCTTCACCGATGCGTTGGGTGTCAGGCCGCCTTCGGCGATGGCGTCGACGTAGCGCGGCAGCATGCCGACGCCGTGCGAATCATGGCCGCTCAGATTGGCCAGTACGAGGTTGGCCGCGACTTGATCGGCTTCGGCCGGCGCGCTGCCCGCCGCCACCAGAATGCCGGCGACCTGCGTGCGAAGAAACGATGCGTCGAGCGTGTGCGACATGGCGGGTCAGAGTCCTTTGGCGTTCAGATAAATGGCGTAGAGCGAACTCGTGGCGCAGATAAAGAGCCGGTTGCGCTTGGGCCCGCCGAAGCACACGTTGGCCACGCGCTCCGGGACGAGCAGCTTGCCGAGCAACGTGCCGTCGGCATCGAACGCGTGCACGCCGTCGCCCGCGCTGCTCCAGAGGCGGCCTTCGGTGTCGACCCGGAAGCCATCGAACAGACCGTTGTCGCAGGTTGCGAACACGCCGTTCTTACCGCGTGCTTTGCCGAGCCGCTTGCCATCTGCAGAGACATCGAAACTGCGGATGTGACGCGGCCCATCGGCGGCGTGGCTGGCGCCCGTGTCAGCGATGTACAGCACCGATTCGTCCGGCGAAAACGCCAGCCCGTTGGGCTTGACGAAATCATCGGCCACGAGGTCGACGGCGCCACTTGCCGGGTCGATGCGGTACACGTTGCAGGCGCCGATTTCACTGTCCGCACGCAAGCCTTCGTAGTCCGACAGGATGCCGTAGCTCGGGTCGGTAAACCATACGCCGCCATCCGAATGCACGACCACGTCGTTCGGCGAATTCAGCCGCTTCCCCTGCCAATGCGATGCCAGCACGGTGATCGAGCCATCGTGCTCGGTGCGCGTGACGCGCCGCGTCAGATGCTCGCAGCTGACGAGCCGGCCTTGCCGATCGACCGTGTGGCCGTTCGTGTTGTTCGCCGGTTCACGAAACACCGACGTGGCGCCACTGAGTTCGTCGTAGCGCAACATGCGGTTGTTGGGGATGTCCGACCACACCAGCGTGCGGTGCGCGCCAAACCAGGCCGGGCCTTCGCACCAGCGGCCGCCGGTCCAGAGCTGCTCGATGCGTTCCGGGCCGGGGATGCAGATGTTGAAGCGGGGGTCGATGCGTTCGAAGGTCATGGTCGATCGTTCCTTTTGTTGTCTCGTTTTTTGGTTGGCGTTCACCGCTCGGCGCGTGAGCTGGCGAGCACGATCACCGCGATGATGATCACACCGGTGAGCAATGTGCGCAGCCCCGGTCCTGCGCCGACGGCGTTGAGCAGCGCCACCAGCAGGAACATGAACATGGCGGCGCCCCAGATGCCCGGCACGCTCGGTCGGCCGCCGGCCACCGCCGTACCGCCGATGACGACGACGGCGATGGTCATCAGCAGATATTCCTGGCCCTGGTCGAGCGAGTTGCCACCCGAGAAGCCCGCGATGAGCGCGCCGGTGAGCCCGGCCAGTCCGGCACAGATCACATAGGCCAGGAACCGCGTGCGCTCCACCCGCAACCCGGCGAGCAGGGCGGCGCGGCGGTTCTGCCCGACGGCGGCGATGGACCGGCCGAGCACCGTGCGCTCCAGCATGAGGGCGACCGCCAGCGTGACCGCGAGTGCGACCAGGGCGACCAGCGGCACGCCAGCGACGCGCATCGCCATCAGGTCCGAAAAGAGCGGCGGCGGCTTCACCTTCAGGCCGCGCCCGACGTTGATGGCCACCGACATCACGATGAGCGATGCGGCGAGCGTGGCGATGATCGGCGGAATGCGCAGCAGGCGGATCAACCCGAAGTTGAAGACGCCGACCGCCATGCCGACGACGGTAGCGGCCAACAGGCCCGGCACCAGCATCGCGTTGTCGCCGTTCATGACGATCATCGCGGCCGCCCCCGACAGCGCGATGGTCGAGGGGATCGACAGGTCGGCGTTGCCCGGTCCGACGCTGATGACCAGCATCTGGCCGAGCGACACCAGCACGGTGAACGCCGAGAACGCGAGCGCCGCGGTGAGCAGACCCCCCGAGCCGCCGCCGCCGCCGCTCCACTGCGTCGCTGCCCAGGCCAGCACAGCGGCGATGCACGAGCCGAGCCAGGGTCGATTGCGCGCCCAGCGGCGCCAGCGCGCGCCCCGCGAAACCTGGGGGGCGACAGAGACCGCCGAATCCATTGCAACGTCGATTGCAGCGTCGTTCGCAGCGCGGTTCGCAACCCGCGCATCGGGCAGCGCGCTCACCGCTTGCCTCCGGCCAGGTCGATGGCCGCGCGCAAGCCCAGCACCGCAACCAGGATCAAGCCCTGCATGCCGATTTGCCAGTCCGGCGCAATGTTGAGAAAGGTGAGGAACGAAGCCGCCAGCGTGACCGTGAGCGCACCCAGCACCGCACCCACCGGCGCGACCTTGCCGCCCGCGAATTCCGCGCCGCCGAGGATCGCCGCGGCGATGGCGACCAAGGTGTAGCGCGAGGCGATGTTGGCATCGGCCGAGGTGCTTTGCCCGACCAGCATCAGCCCGGCGCAGACGCCGAAGACCCCCGCGATGGCATACACGCCGGCGCGCACCCGCACCATGTTCCAGCCGGCCCGCGCGATGGCCGCCGGGTTGCCGCCGAGGCCGCGCACCAGCGTGCCGAACGCACTGCGCGTGATGAGCAGATGGCCGACGATGCCGGTCGCCACCGCCATCCAGATCGGCAGCGGCAGCAGCGGCGTCTTGAAACGCATGGCCGCCTGAAGCCATTCGGGCGCCGTGCCGCCCGGCGTGGGCAGCAGCAGCACCGCGCAGCCCAGCCACACGAACGACAGGCCCAGCGTGACGACGATCGACGGCAACTGACGCGCCTGGATCAGGGCCCCGGCCAGCGCATACACGCCGACCGCCGCGGCCAGCGCCAGCACGGCGAGCAGCGGTTGTGTCGGCATCAGGGTCGCGCCGATGCACGCGACCAGCGAGACGAACGGCCCGATCGAGAGATCGAGATCGCTCACCGCGAGGACCATCATTTGCGCCAGCGTCGCGAACATCACCGGGATGGCGAGGTTAAGCAGCAGGTTGACGCCGAAGTACGACATGGCGCGCGGCTGCCGCATGAAGACCGCCGCCAGCAGCACGGCAAGGGCGATGGCCGGCAACAGCGTCTGCATCAGCACGACGCGGCGGCGGCGCTGCATGCCGGTGGCGCCTGTAGCGCCTGCAGCACCCGTCGGGACAGCGGGAGAGAGATTCATGCGGTGGCTTCCTCGAATGACAGGGCGACCACGCGCTCTTCGTTGATGTCGTCGCCGGCCAGTTCACCGACCACTCGGCCATTGCTGAAGACATACACGCGGTCGCAGTGATGGAGTTCGTCGAACTCGGTCGTGTACCAGACGAAGGTGCGGCCGCTGCGCGCTTCTTCCCTGATGAGCGCGTAGACGTCGCGCTTGGTGCCGACGTCGACGCCGCGCATCGGATCGTCCATGAGGATCACCGGCGCCGACGAGCCGAGCGCGCGGGCGAACAGCACCTTCTGCTGGTTGCCGCCCGACAGCGAACCGATCGGCAGGTCCATGTCGGGCGTGACCAGCCCGAGCCGGCCGCGCCATTGCTGGGCCTGCGCCGCTTCTTCCTTGACGTCGATGAGGCCGCGCTGCCGCAACTGCGTGAGCCAGCCGACCGTCATGTTGCGGGCGATCGACCAGAGCGCGAACACGCCATCGGTTTGCCGGTCGCCGGCGACGAACGAGGTGGCGCCGTTCACCGTCGGGCGGCCAACGCGCGGGGCGTGGAGCGCCGCCTCCTGCAGCGCGATGAGCAACTCGGTTTGCCCGTGCCCGGCAAGGCCGGCGAGGCCGATGATTTCGCCGCGCGCCGCGCGCATCGGCAGACCTCCGACGGTTGTGGCCGGCACCTCGACCATCGCCTCTTCATCGCTGTCGATATCGATGCGTTCATCGTCTCGTAAAGAAGCAGGCAACGAGTTCGCGCCCGACGCCACCGCCGCCCGCGTGTGCCCGTGCTGCGCCTCGACGATGTCCTGGCCCATGGCGGTCACCAGTCGGTCGCGGTCGGTGTCACGGGTTGCCGACACCTGCACGACCTGCCCGTCGCGCATGACCACGAGCCGGTCGGTCACCGCGAAAATCTCGCGCAACTTGTGCGTGATCAACACGCAGGTCTTGCCGGCGGCGACGAAGGTCCGGATGTAGGCCAGCAGCTGCGCCGAAGCCTGTCCATCGAGCGAAGAAGTCGGTTCGTCGAGGATCATCAGCTCGAGTGGTTGCGTGCCGGGCGTGAAGGCCCGAGCCACCTCGACCAGCTGGCGCTTGCCGATCGGCAACTCGCCCACTACGTCGTCCGCACGCAGGCCGTGCCCGGGAAAGATCGTGTCGAGCGACGCCATCAATTGGGCGCCTGCGCGCGCCCGCCAAGACCATTCGGCCGCCTGCGGTTGCGCGATGCGCATGTTCTCGGCCAGCGTCAGGTTGTCGCACAGCGACAGCTCCTGGAACACGCAGCGCAGGCCCCAGCGTCGCGCTTCGCGCACCGTCCAGCCGGAAGCGATGCTGCCGCCTTCGACCTCGGCACCGGTGCGCCCGGCAATGCGCAGTTCGCCGCTGTCCGGCAGCAGGGCGCCGCACAGGATGTTGACGAGCGTGGACTTGCCGGCGCCGTTGTGGCCGACCAGTCCGACGCATTCGCCGCGCTGCAATTGCAGCGAGACGCCGCGCAGAGCCTGCACGGCGCCGAACGCCTTCGCAGCGCCGCGAACTTCGATCAGCACTTACTTGGCTTTCGCGATGAAATCGATGACTTCTTTTTGCGAGTACTCGACGTTGACCACGCTGCCGACTTCGGTGCTCTTGAGCGACGCATCCAGCGTGTCTTGCGTGACGACGCTGATCGGAAGCTTCAGGTCTTTGGGCACCTTGGCGCCCGACAGAATTTGCTGCGCCACCCAGAAAGCGAAGGTCGACGCGCCGGGCGCGATGCTGGCCGACATGGTCTGGTATTTGTTGGCGTCGCTCTGCTCTTTCCACCAGGCCAGCTCGTCCTGACGGTTGCCCATGAAGATCACCGGCGTCGCACGGCCCGCCGCCTTGAAGGCCTGCGCCACGCCGTAGCCGTCGCCACCTTGAGTGGCCACGGCGGTGACCGGCGGCAGGGTCGAGAGGATGGCCGACACTTCTTTTTGCGCGACCGTTTGCGTCCAGTTGCCATGCACCGACCCGACGATCTTGTATTCAGGATGCTTGGCGACCGCGGCGGTGATGCCCTGGTGGATTTCGTCGTCGACGAACACGCCGGCGATGCCGCGCACCTCGAGCAGGTTGCCCTTGATGCCGCGGCTGGCGAAGTAGTCGATCTGCATTTCGCCGAGCTTCTTGAAGTCCACTGCGATGCGATAGGCGCATGGCTCGGTGACCACGCCGTCGAACGACACCACCACGATACCGGCGTCGCAGGCTTGCTTCACTGCGCCGTTGAGCGCGGTCGGCGATGCGGCGTTGAGCACGATCGCGTCGTAGCCCTGCAGGATCATGTTCTGGATCTGTGCGGCCTGTTCGGTCGCCTGGTTCTCCGACGTGGTGAAGCTCGGTGCCTGCGCGACCACGCCCTTGGCCACTGCGTCCTTGGTGATCTTGTCCCAGCTCTTGAGCATGGCCTGACGCCATGAGTTGCCCGCGAAGTTGTTCGACAGCGCGATCTTCTTGGCCTTGGTGTCTGCCGCGAAAGCGGGCACCTGTGTGACGGCGCCGAGGACGAGCGCTGCGGCGATCGCGCACGACGAAAGTTGGATCTTTTTCATGGGTTTGTCTCTTCTATTTTTCTTCTGGAAGCGCTGCCCGATTCCAGTGGTCTTCTGTGATGCCCGTACGCCGGTGCGCGCCGCGCGCGTCATCGATGTTCGGCGCTGCGCTGGTCAGCGCGCGGCACCCGGACGATGAAATCTGTGGCGGGCTACATCACAGCGCCGACCTGCCAGGGCACGAATTCGTTTTGCCCGTAGCCGTGGCGTTCGCTCTTGGACTGCTCGCCCGAGGCGGTGGCCAGCACCCTTTCGAAGATGCGTTGGCCCATCTCCTGGATCGATGACGTGCCGTCGACGATCTCGCCGCAATTGATGTCCATGTCTTCCTCCTGCCGCTGCCAGAGCGCCGAATTGGTGGCGAGCTTGAGCGAAGGCGAGGGCGCGCAACCGTAAGCCGAGCCACGCCCGGTGGTGAAGCAGATCAGGTTGGCGCCGCCCGCCACCTGGCCCGTGGCGCTGACCGGGTCGTAGCCGGGTGTGTCCATGTAGACGAAGCCGTGCGCGGTCACCGGCTCGGCGTATTCGTATACCGCTTCGAGGTTGCTGGTGCCGCCCTTGGCGACCGCGCCCAATGACTTTTCGAGGATGGTCGTCAGGCCGCCGGCCTTGTTGCCGGGTGACGGGTTGTTGTTCATCTCGCCCTGGTTGATCTCGGTGTAGTGCTCCCACCATTTGATGCGATCGACCAGCTTCTGCCCGACCTCGCGCCGGACCGCGCGGCGCGTCAGCAGATGCTCGGCGCCGTAGACCTCCGGCGTCTCGCTGAGGATCGCCGTGCCACCGTGCGCAACCAGCAAATCCACCGCGGCGCCGAGCGCCGGATTGGCGCTGATGCCCGAATAGCCATCCGAGCCGCCGCACTGCAGGCCGATGGTGATGTGCGCGGCGCTGCACGGTTCGCGCTTCACCGCATTGGCGCGCGGCAGCATTTCGTTGATGAGCGCGATGCCTTTGTCGACCGTCTTGCGCGTGCCGCCCGTATCCTGGATGTTGAAGGTGCGGAAGTTCTCGCCCTCGGCCAGATGCCCGGTCGACAGCCATGCGTTGATCTGGTTCGCTTCGCAGCCAAGTCCAACCACCAGCACGCCCGCGAAATTCGGGTGGGTCGCATAGCCCGTGAGCGTGCGCTCGAGGATCTGCATTCCCATGCCCTGCGTGTCCATGCCGCAGCCGGTGCCATGCGTGAGGGCGACGATGCCGTCGACGTTCGGGTAGTCGGCGAGCGCGGCCGGGTTGGTCTTGCGCGAGAAGTGATCGGCGATCGCGCGCGCCGCCGTAGCGGAGCAATTGACGCTGGTCAGCACGCCGATGTAGTTGCGCGTGGCGACGCGGCCATCGGCGCGCTTGATGCCCATGAAGGTGGCTTCGCGCTTCGCCGGCGCCGGCTTCACGTCGACACCGAAGGCGTAGTCGCGTTCGAAGTCCCCCTTGTCCGGACCCATGTCGAGGTTGTGCGTGTGCACGTGCTCGCCGACCGCGATCGGCTTGCTGGCGAAGCCGATGATCTGGTTGTAGCGGCGCACCGGCTCGCCGGTTGCGATGGCATGCGTCGCGACCTTGTGGCCGGCGGGGATGAGGCCGCGCACGGCAAAGTCTTCGACCGTGGCGCCGCCGACGAGCTGGCTGCGCGCGATCACGACGTCGTCGGCGGGATGGAGGCGGATAAAAGGGTTCATCGTATTTCTCTTTGCTCTCTTGTTCTGTCTGATCGGTGCGGCTAGGCCGTCTGCGCGCGGCGCCAGCTGGCGCTGAATCGCTGGTGCGCCTTGTCCATGTGCGCGTGCATGGCGGCCCGCGCTGCTTCAGGGTTGCGCGCGGCGATAGCATCGCGGATCGCCACGTGTTCGTCGATGGCCGAGCGCCATGATTTCACGGTTTCGAAGTAGCCGCCGAGTCGGCTGAAGATCGGCCCGCGCCGCGAATCCCAAAAATTCTGCACCGTTTCAGCGAGCACGGCATTGCCGCAGGCATCGACGATGGCCAGGTGAAAGGCGCGGTCACCGTCGAGCGGCATCAGGTTGCGATCGGCCATCTCGCGCATGCTCTCGATCGCGCGGCTCATGGCGTCGATGTGCTTGCGCTTGCCCAGCGCAGCGGCGATGGCGGCTGTTTCGCCCTCGACCACGCGGCGGGCGCGAATAAGTTCGAGCGGCCCCCACTCGGCTTCGGCCGCCGGCACCTTCTTGCGACGCGAACGGTCGAGTGCGTAGACGCCGGAGCCGGTGCGGATCTCGACCCAGCCATCGACTTCGAGTGCGATCAACGCTTCGCGCACCGAGGGCCGGCTCACTCCCAGTTGCCTGGCCAGGTCGCGCTCGGCCGGCAGGCGCGTGCCCACCGGGTACTCGCCCTTCGTGAGCAATGCGCGCAACTGGTCGGCAATCTGCCGGTAGAGGCGTTGAGGTTCGACGGTCTGGATCGGCACGAAGGGCAGCGATATAAAAATCTAAGGGTTGTCCTGAATTGGACAAGTGGTAAGGCCAATTCAGAATACGCTGCATTCGTTGCAATCTTCATCGGGCTAACCCGAATCGGCAACGACACCCCCCCCCATTCCATCTCCAGGAGACAGCATGAGACTCAAGGGCAAAACCGTGCTCGTGACCGCAGCCGGACAAGGCATCGGCTACGCCAGCGTCATCGCCATGGCCGCGGAGGGCGCGCAGGTGTGGGCCACCGACGTCAACGAGAAGCTGCTGGAGCGTTACGCCGGCATGGCCGGCATCAAGACGGCCCGGCTCGACGTGCTCGACAAGGCTGCGATCACCGCCTTCTTCGACAACGCGCCGACCTTCGACGTGCTCTTCAACTGCGCGGGCGTGGTGCACAACGGCACCGTGCTCGATGCCAACGACGATGACCTCGACTTCGCCTTTCGACTGAACGTGCGCGCGCAGACCTGGACCATCCGAGCGGCGCTGCCCAAGATGCTGGCAGCTGGCAAGGGCAGCATCATCAACATGGCCAGCGTGTGTTCGAGCATGAAGGGCTTGCCGAATCGTTTCGTCTACGGCACGACCAAGGCGGCGGTGCTCGGGCTCACCAAGAGTGTGGCGGCCGACTATGTGGGCAAGGGCATCCGCTGCAATGCGGTGTGCCCCGGCACGGTCGATACGCCATCGCTCGGCGAGCGCATCAACGCGAACGAAGATCCCGATGCAGCCCGCAAGGCCTTCATCGCGCGTCAGCCGATGGGTCGTCTGGCGCAAGCCGAAGAAATTGCGCCGGTGGTGGTGTTCCTCGCCAGCGACGAATCCGTGTTCGCGACCGGCCAGGCCTTCACGGTCGATGGCGGGATCATGATATGAACCAGCTCGATTTTGCGAACCGTCATGCCGTCATCACGGGTGGCGCGACCGGTCTCGGCTATGGCATCGCGGCACGCCTGATTTCTTCCGGTGGCACGGTCACGCTGTGGGACCGCGACGAAGCCGCTGCACGCAAGGCGGCGGAAACGTTGGGCCGCGGCACGTCGTCGGTGCAGGTCGATGTTTCTGATCACGCATCGGTCGTGCGCGCACTGGCCGAGACGCTGACGCACACCAAGAAGATCGATGCGCTGGTCAACAGCGCCGGCATCACCGGGCCAAACACCAAGGTCTGGGACTATCCCGTCGAGGCTTGGCGCCAGGTGATGGATGTCAACCTCACGGGCGTCTTCATCTGCTGCCGCGAAGTAGCGGCGCACATGCGCGCATACGGCGGTGAGGGCGCGACAGGCTACGGCCGCATCGTCAATATCGCCTCGGTCGCCGGCAAAGACGGCAACCCCAATGCCAGCGCCTACAGCGCCAGCAAGGCCGGCGTCATCGCGCTGACCAAGTCGCTCGGCAAGGAGCTGGCCGACACCGGCATCCGCGTGAATTGCGTGACGCCTGCAGCGGTCAAGACCGCGATCTTCGACCAGATGACGCCCGAGCACATCGCCTTCATGCTTTCGAAGATCCCGATGGGCCGCTTCGGCACCGTGGAGGAAATCGCCGCTATGGTCGGGTGGCTGTGTACCGAAGACTGTTCGTTTTCGACCGGCGCCACGTTCGACCTCTCCGGCGGTCGTTCCACTTATTGAGTCACTGAAAGGAAAGCATGAAACTCGTTCGCTACGGCAACCCCGGCAAAGAAAAGCCGGGCCTCATCGACGCCCAAGGCCAGCTGCGCGACCTGAGCGCCGTCATCAAGGACATCGGCGCCGATCAGCTCGGCGATGCCGCCATCGCCAAGCTGCAAAAGCTCAAGACCGACAAGCTGCCGCTGGTCCGCGGCAAGCCACGCTTTGCCTGCCCGGTCGCCAACGTCGGCAAGTTCATCGCCATCGGCCTGAACTACGCCGACCATGCCGCTGAATCCGGCATGCCGATCCCCAAAGAGCCGGTGGTCTTCACCAAGGCGATCAGCTGCATTCAGGGTCCGAACGATCCGGTGATGCTGCCCAAAAATTCCGTCAAGGGCGACTGGGAAGTCGAACTCGGCGTGATCATCGGCACCCGCGCACGCTACGTGTCGCAGAAGGACGCGCTCAACTACGTCGCCGGCTACTGCGTCATCAACGACGTCAGCGAACGCGAATGGCAGATCGAACGCGGCCTGACCTGGGACAAGGGCAAGGGCTTCGACACCTTCGGCCCGATCGGCCCCTGGCTCGTCACGCGGGACGAAGTGCCCAATCCGCAGAAGCTCGCGATGTGGCTCGACCTGAACGGCAAGCGCGTGCAGACCGGCAACACCAAGACGATGATCTTCAACGTTGCCAAGCTCGTCGCGTATGTGAGCCAGCTCAACACGCTGGAGCCGGGCGACATCATCACGACCGGTACGCCACCGGGCGTCGGCATGGGCATGAAGCCGTCGCCGGTGTTCCTGAAAAAGGGCGACGTGATGACGCTGGGCATCGACGGTCTGGGCGAGCAGCGGCAAGACGTCGTCGGCTTCAAGCTCTGAAGCCCGCGTGAAGTACCAGTTCGACTTTGCTGCGGTGCTGGCGCAGTGGCCCTTGTTGCTCGAAGGCGCATGGGTCACCGTCCAGCTGTCGTTCCTCGCCACTGTCATCGGCTTCGTGCTGGGGGCGTTGTGCGCGGTCGGCCGCAACAGCAAGGTCGGCTGGCTGCGCTGGGGAGTGAGTGCGTATGTGGAAGCGATCCGCAACACGCCGCTGCTCATCCAGAGTTATTTCTTGATCTTCGGTTTGTCGAGCATCGGCATCACGATGCCGATCATGGTCGGCGCCACGCTGGCGCTCGTCATCAACATCGGCGCCTACACCTGCGAGATCATTCGCGCCGGCATCGAGTCGATCCACAAGGGCCAGCTCGAAGCGGCCGATTGCCTCGGCATGTCGCCGGTGCAGGTGTTCTGGCACGTCATCCTGCGGCCGGCGGTGGAGCGCGTGTACCCGTCGCTCACCAGCCAGTTCGTGCTGCTGATGCTGGCGTCGAGCATCATGTCGTCGATCGGTGCCGAAGAGCTGTTGGGTATCGCCAACCGCATCCAGTCCGACACCTTTCGCAACTTCGAGATCTTCATCGTGTTGTGGGTGGTTTACCTCGCGCTGTCTTACATGATGCGTGCAGGTTTCTGGCTGCTGGGCCAGTTCGTTTTCACGCGGCGCCGCAAGCTCGGCACGCCGCTGTGACTTTGCTCGATCAGTCCTCATGACGCGCGAGCAGGCAACTTTTCTTTTCATGGGCATGCTCGGCACGCTCGCCTTGTCGGTGCTGACGTTTGTCGGTGGCGGCCTCGCCGGCCTGGCGGTGGCACTGGCCCGCATCGCGCCGATGCGCGGCGTTAGGGTGGCGGCGACCGCCTGGATCCAGGTCGTGCAGGGCACGCCGCTGCTTGTTCTTATGGGGCTGTGCTTCTACGGCCCGAGCATCGTTGGCATCGGCTCGATGCCCGCGCTCATCGCGGCCGCGCTGGCGATGACCATTTATTCGAGCGCCTTTCTCGGCGAGATCTGGCGCGGCTGCATCCAGTCGGTTCACAAGAGCCAGTGGGAGGCCGCCGAATGCATCGGCCTCACGCGCTGGCAGCGCATGCAGAAGATCGTGCTGCCGCAGGCGCTGCGCATCGCGACGCCGCCAACGGTCGGCTTCATGGTGCAGATCATCAAGAACACCTCGATCGCTTCGCTGGTCATCGGCTTTGCCGAGCTTTCGTACAACGCCAAGGTGCTGAACAACTCGACCTTTCAGCCCTTCATCTATTTCGGCTGCGCCGCCCTCATGTATTTCGCCATGTGCTACCCGCTCTCGCGCTGGAGTCGCACACTGGAAAGGAAGCTCAATGCCAGCCGTGGTTGAACTCGATCGGGTCCACAAGAAGTTCGGTGCGCTGCATGTGCTGCGCGGCGTGTCGTTCTCGGTGGAGCGCGGCCAGGTGGTCGCCATCATCGGCAAGAGCGGATCGGGCAAGAGCACCGCGTTGCGCTGCATCGACCGGCTCGAAACCGTCGACAGCGGCACGCTCAACGTGTGCGGCCACGCGGTCCACGACCCAGCCCTGAACGTGCGCGCACTGCGCCGCGATGTCGGCATCGTGTTCCAGAGCTACAACCTTTTCCCGCACCTCACCGTGCTGCAGAACATCACGCTCGGGCCGACATCGGTGAAGCGAATGAGCGCCGCCGATGCATGTGTCGTCGCGATGGAAGTGCTGCAACAGGTCGGCCTGGCGGAGAAAGCCAATGCGTATCCCGAACAGCTTTCGGGTGGCCAGCAGCAGCGCGTGGCCATCGCGCGTTCGCTCGCGATGAAGCCGCAACTGATGCTGTTCGACGAGGTGACATCCGCGCTCGACCCGGAGTTGACAGGCGAGGTGCTGCGCGTGATCGAGGCACTCGCTGCCAACGGCATGACGATGGTGCTGGTCACCCACGAGATGGCCTTTGCGCGCGGCGTGGCCGACAAGATCATCTTCATGCACCAGGGCCAGATCTGGGAGGAGGGCGACGCATCGATGCTCGCCGACCCCAAGACGCCCGAGCTGCGGCAGTTTCTGGGCAACGGGCTGTAGCGGCTCCGCCCCGGCCGTTCCGCTGCGGCCGCTCCTGCTTCTTCAAACCACTTTCAAAAAAACCGAGACCACGAGACATGAAAAACCTGCAACGCCGCCACCTTAACGTCCTGCTGTCGAGCCTGCTGCTCGCAGGCGCCGCACTCGGCTCCGTCACCGTGCACGCCGACCAGCTCGACACCATCACCGCCGCCAAGAAGATCCGCATCGCGATCGACATGGCGGTGCCCCCCTACGGCATGAAGGACGACAAGCTCAATTCCACCGGCTCCGATGTCGAGACGGCTCAGTTGCTCGCCAAAGACTTTGGGCTGGAACTCGAGATCGTGCCGACCACGGGCGCCAATCGCATTCCGTTCTTGCAGACCGACAAGGCCGACATCGTGATCTCCAGCCTGTCGATCACGCCCGAGCGCGAGAAGGTCGTCGACTTCTCCATTCCCTATGCCGGCATCGCTGCCGTCGTGGGCGCCCCCAAGGGCATGGCCATAACCAGCGCGGCCGATCTGTCGGGAAAGAAAGTGATCTCGACGCGTGGCACCACCAACGATCAGGAGATCACCAAGATCCTGCCCAAGGACGCGACCATCGTGCGCTTCGACGACGATGCGACATCGATCACGGCCATCGTCAGCAACCAGGCCGACATCTTCGCGACCGCTCCTTCGCTGCTTAAAACCATCAACGAAAAGAACCCGGCCAAGCAGATGGAAGTGAAGTTCGTGATGAAGGTCAACATGCTTGCGGTCGGCTTCAAGAAGGGCGAAACGAAGCTGAAGGACAAGGTCGACGCCTGGGTGCGCACCAACCTCAAGAACGGCAAGCTCAACGCGATCTACAAGAAGTTCCACGGTGCCGATCTGCCTGACGAGGTGACGAAGAACGGCGCCTGAGCCAGCGAGCCGAACCCCGAAGGTGCACGCGATGGCAAAGATCGACCAGGTCGAGATCACCCAGATCGACATTCCGCCGAAGGTGGTTCGCACCGACGCCATCCAGTCCTTCGTGACGCAGGAGACCGTGATGGTCACGGTGCGCTGCGACGATGGATCGGAAGGCATCGGCTACACGTACACCATCGGCACCGGCGGCTCGTCGATCGTCGCGCTGCTGCGCGATCACCTGGCGCCACAGCTCATCGGGCGTAACCCGCAGCGGTACGAAGCGATCTGGCGTGACCTGTTCTTTCATACGCACGCCACCGCTGTCGGCGCCATCACCAGCCTCGCACTGGCCGCCATCGACACCGCGCTGTGGGACCGAAACGGCAAGACCCAGGGCCTGCCGCTGTGGCGCATGGCGGGCGGTGCCAAGTCGCGCATTCCGGTCTACACGACCGAAGGCGGCTGGCTGAACCTGGCGCCTTCGGAGCTGGTCGAGCAAACGCTGGCGGCCAAGGCGCAAGGCTTTCTCGGCGCCAAGATCAAGGTCGGCAAACCGCATGTGGCCGAAGACATGGCGCGGCTGTCGGCGGTGCGCGAAGCTGTCGGTCCGGGCTTCGACTTGATGGTCGATGCCAACCAGGCTTTCTCGCTGGCCGAAGCGATCCGGCGCGCGCACCAGTACGCCGAGCTCGACCTCGCCTGGTTCGAAGAGCCGATGCCCGCCGAGCACGTCGCGGCGCATGCGCAACTGCTGGCCAGCACCAGCGTGCCGATCGCGGTCGGCGAGTCGATGTACCACTTGTCGCAGTTCGGCGAGTACGTGAAGCAGGGCGCCTGCTCGATCGTGCAGGCCGACGTGGCGCGCATCGGCGGCATCACGCCGTGGCTCAAGGTCGCGCACCTCGCCGAAGCCCACAACATTGCGATGTGCCCGCACTTCTTGATGGAGCTGCACGTGAGCCTGTGCGCCGCAGTGCCCAACTCGCGCTGGGTCGAGTACATCCCGCAACTCGACGACCTGACGAGCAGCCGCCTGCAGATCGAGGCCGGCCACGCGGTCGCGCCCGAAACACCGGGGCTCGGCATCGAATGGGACCCGGCGCAGCTCGAGGCGCGGCGCAAGTTCGAGCCGATCGTCGTTCGTTGAACTCTCGCGTCGGTCGCGGCCTCGCGCTTCGGCGCCACGCCGCACTAAATGTCCCATTGACAGAACATTCGAAGTAGCAAAACATCGGCGGCATGTCGCTGATGCCGCAGATGCCGTTGCCCAAGTACCACCAGGTCTACCTGGTGCTGCGGGAGCAACTCGACGAAGGGCGCTTCGTGGACGGCGTGCCGGGCGAGTTGGCGTTGATGGCGCAGTTCGGCGTGGCGCGCGTCACGGTGCGGCGGGCGCTGGAGCGGCTTTCTTCCGAAGGATTGATTTCGCGCACGCCGGGGCGCCGCACGCGACTCGTGGTGCCGGCTGCGGCGCCAGCAACCAACGGAGCGGGCGGTAGCGGCGGCCATGGCGGGGCTCCCGGCATGGCTAGAGCCAACTTGCGCGGCCTGCTCGAGAACCTGGTCACGATGGGCCTACACACCTCCGTCAAGGTGATCGAGGTGGCCACGATCACGGCTTCCACGCAAGTCGCCGAGGCGCTGCAGCTGAAGCTCGGCGATCCGGTGCAGAAAGCGGTGCGGGTGCGCTCCACCGGCGCCGGTCCGTTGTCCCACATCACCACCTATGTGCCCGCCGAGATCGCACGGAAGTTCGGGCGGCGTGAGCTGGCGAAGAAGCCGATCCTGATGCTGCTCGAAGAGTCCGGCGTGCGGGTCGGGCGCGCGCACCAGACCATCTCGGCGCGCCTTGCCGACAACATTCTGGCGGAGCGTCTGGACGTGGCCGTCGGCACCGCGTTGCTCGCCGTGCGCCGCCTGATCTACGACGACGCCGAGCGTCCCGTGCAATGGCTGCACGGCTTCTACCGCCCTGATCGCTACACCTATGAACTCGAGCTGTCGCGCGTCGGCAGCGTCGATGCCAAGGTGTGGGTCAGCAAAGATCTTTCAGCCCAATTCACTTAGCCCGATTCACTTGACCGGAACCACCATGCAAAACCGTCGCCGCTTCATCTCGCATTCCGCCGCCGTAGCCTCTGCCGTGGCTTCCACCGTGGCCTTTCCGCTCGTCGCCGGCGCGCAGCCGAAGACAGTCAAGGTCGGCGTGCTGCATCCGGTGACGGGTGCGCTGGCCTATTCGGGCCAGCAATGCCGGCTCGGCGCGCAACTCGCGATCGAAGACATCAACAAGGCCGGCGGCATCAAATCGCTCGGCGGTGCGCAACTCGAAGCCTTGCTCGGTGATGCGCAGTCGCAGCCGCAGGCCGGCGCGGCCGAGGTCGAGAAGATGAACGAGGCGGGTGTGTCGGCCATCGTCGGCGCTTTCGCGTCGGCCATCTGCCTGGCGACCACCCAGGCCGCGGCCAAGTACAACCTGCCGCACGTGGTGGACGTCGGCGTGGCCGACCAGATCGTCGAGCGCGGGTTGAAAAACACCTTCCGCTTCGGTCCCGGCTACAAGAAGTCGACCGAGGTCGCGATGGCCAACCTGCTGGTGCTCAACCGTGCCGCCGGCAACCCCGCCAAGACGGTGATGATCATTCACGAGGAGTCGCTGTTCGGCTCCGGCACCGCCGCCTTGCTTGCGCGCGAGCTGCCGGGCTACGGCTTCGACGTGAAGGAAGTGGTGAAGCACGCCAACCCCACGCGCGACTTCAATAACATCGTGCTGCGCATGAAGTCGATCAACCCCGACATCGTGATCCCGGCCAACTACTACAACGAATACGCGCTGCTGGTGCGCACGATGCAGCAGCAGAAGGTGCAGCCCAAGGCCATCTTCTCCGTGCTGGGCGGTGCGGCGTCGAGCTACAAGTTCGTGAAGGAATTTCCGGAAGCGGCCAACGGCATCATCGACTGCAATCATTGGTTCAACCCCAAGGACAAGCGCGCGCAAGAGCTGCGCAAACGGGTCGAGGCCAAGGGGCAGTTCTTCAGCTACGAGGTCTTCATGACCTACACCGCGATGGGCCTGCTGGCCGATGCGCTGGAGCGCGCCAAATCGACCGATCGTGCTGCGCTTATCGATGCGCTCGCATCGAGCACCTTCTCCAACCATGTGATGCCGTACGGCCCGACCAAATTCGTCAACGGCCAGAACGAAGGCGCGCAGCCGTTGATGACGCAGGTGGTCAAGAACGACATCAAGGTCATCATTCCGCGCGACTACCGTGAGGTCGAGCCGGTGTTTCCGATGAAGGCCTGATCGCGTTCTTCACTTCAGCCGCATGTTCGATCCCGGGATTCTCTTTTCGTCGACGCTGAACGGCCTGACGACCGGTGCGGTGTACGCACTCATCGCACTCGGCCTGACGTTGATCTACGGCGTGCTGCACATCATCAACTTCGCCCACGGTGCCTGCCTGATGGTGGCGCTGTACGCGGTGTACTTCATGAAAGAGCGGCTGGGCGTCGATCCGTACATGGCGCTGCCGATCGTGATGGCGGGCATGTTCGTCTTCGGCTACGGCCTGCAACGCATCGTGATCAACCGGGCAGGGCACGGCAAGGACGAAAACATCCTGCTGGCCACGCTCGGTATCTCGATCGTGCTGGAGAACCTCGCCTTGCTGTTCTTCAAGTCGGACACGCGCAGCATCGACACGGCCTATTCGCTGAGCACGGTCGCGATCGGGCCGGCGATGATCGCGGTGCCCAAGCTGGTGGCCTTCGCGGGGGCGCTGGTGGCTTCGGCGTTGTTGTTCTGGGTGATCGGCCGCACCGACCTCGGCCGTGCCATCCGCGCCGTCGCCAAGGAGCAGGAGGGCGCCAAGCTCATGGGCATCGATGTCGAGCATGTCTACGCGATGAGCTTCGGCATCGGCCTGGCTTGCCTCGGCGCAGCAGCCTGCTTCCTGCTGCCTGCCTATTACGTGAATCCACAGGTCGGCGGCGGCTTCGTGCTGGTGGCCTTCACCATCGTCGTGCTCGGCGGCATGGGCAGCTTCGTCGGCGCGCTGATCGGCGGCTTCCTGGTGGGCATCGTCGAGTCGCTCGGCGGTTTGTACCTGGGTGAATCGCTCGGGCAGATCGGCATCTTCGCGATCTTCATCGGCGTGGTGCTGTTCCGGCCGCAAGGCATGTTCGGGAGCAAGGCATGAACCGGTTCTCGGGCGAAGGGCAGGGCGTTCGGCAGCTGGCCGGCATCGCGCTGTTCGCGGTGGTGGTGGCCTGCCTGCCGCTGGTCACGAGCTCCGGCGCATCGCTCAATTTCGTGATGATGGCGCTCTATGCGACGCTGATCGCGCAGGCGTGGAACATCCTCGGCGGGTTCGGTGGACAGTTCTCCTTTGGGCATGCGCTGTTCTTTGGCACTGGCGCCTACATCCAGGCCATCGCCCAGTTGCAGGGCGGCATCAACCCGTGGCTCGCGCTGCCGCTCGCGGTGGCGGGCAGCGCGGCGGTCGGGCTGTTCGTCGGGGGCCTGAGCTTTCGCTACGGGCTCAAGGGCTCTTACTTCGCTCTGGTCACGCTGGCGTTTGCGGAAGTGTTTCGCATCGTCGCGCTCTCGGTGCCTTTCACCGGTGGCGGCGTCGGGCTCATGGTGCCGCTGCGCGAGTCCGTCGCCAACATGCAGTTCGCGACGCGCGCAGGCTCGCTGTGGCTGGTGCTCGGCTTCGTCGTCACGGCGTTGCTGGTGACCTGGTGGCTGCGCAACGGGCGCTTCGGCGGCTACCTGCAAGCGGTGCGCGACAACGAAGACGCAGCGCGTGCGGTCGGGGTCAACCCGTTCCGCGTCAAGCTCGCGGCCATCGGCATCTCGGGCGCGTTCATGGGTGCCGCCGGTGCGTTCTATGTGCAGGTGTTCCAGTACATCGACCCTGCGATCGCCTATGGCTCGGTCACCTCGGTAGAAGCGCTGGTCGCGGCCATCGTCGGCGGCATGGGCACGCTGTGGGGGCCGGTGCTCGGCGCGGTGGTGCTGCATGTGCTGGCCGACCTCACGCGCAACCTGTTCGGCGAACTGCCGGGCATCAACATGGTGATCTACGGCGTGGTGCTGGTGGCGATCGTGATCTTTCTGCCGCGCGGCATCGCGGGCATCGGGTTGTCGGTGCGGCAGCTGTGGGCAGGTAGCGGTGGCGGTAGATGGGGCGGTAAGTCGGACGACAAAGAGATCGGCGAAGGGAGACGAAATGACTGAGCCGTTGCTCGCCATCGCCGGCCTGTCGCGATCCTTCGGTGGGCTGAAGGCGGTGCAGAACGTCAGCCTGTCGGTGCGCGAAGGCAGTCTCACTGCGCTGATCGGGCCGAACGGTGCCGGCAAGACCACGCTGTTCGCGCTGATGTCGGGGTTCCTCAAGCCGGACAGCGGCACGGTGCACTTCGCGGGGCAGGACATCACCGGCCGCGAGCCGCACCGCAACGCACTGCTCGGCATGACGCGCACCTTCCAGATCGTGAAGCCTTTTGCCGCGCAGACCGTGCGCGAGAACATCGCGGTCGGCGTGCATCTGCACGAACGCAGCCGCAGCGCCGCGCTGCATCGTGCGGAGCAGGTGGCGCAGCAGGTCGGTCTGGCGCCGCAGCTCGACAAGCCCGCGTCCGATCTCACGGTGGCCGGCCGCAAGCGGCTCGAACTGGCCCGCGCTCTCGCCACGCGACCCCGGCTGTTGCTGCTCGACGAAGTGCTCGCCGGCCTCAACCCGCAGGAGATCGCCGAGATGATGCCGGTGGTGCGCGGCATCGCCGACAGCGGCGTGACGGTGCTGATGATCGAGCACGTCATGCAGGCGGTGATGCACCTCGCCGAACACGTGTGGGTGCTGGCCCAGGGACAGCTGATCGCGGAGGGCGATCCTGCGGCCGTGACCTCGGACGACCGGGTGGTCGAGGCCTACCTGGGGCATGGCACGGCAGCGCGCTTGCGCAAGGCGGCTGCAGCGGCCGCAGTGGCAACAACAACAGCATCGGGAGCAGCGACATGACAGCGCTGCTGGAGATCACCGATCTGCGCGGCGGCTACGGCCGCGTCGAGGTGCTGCGCGGCGTCGACCTGCAAGTGAACGCCGGCGAGATGGTCGCGCTGCTCGGCAGCAACGGTGCCGGCAAATCGACCCTCAACAAGGTGGTGTGCGGCCTGGTGCCGGCATGGAGCGGCCAAGTGCGCTTCGACGGTCACGACCTGAGCGGCGCGCACTACCGCGACGTGGTGAAGGCCGGCTTGATCCAGGTGCCCGAAGGCCGCAAGGTGTTCCCCAATCTCAGCGTGCTGGAGAACCTCGAACTCGGCTCGTTCACCCGCGCCCGCGAGCGCCGCGCCGCCAACCTCGAAAAGGTATTTGGCATCTTCCCGCGACTGAAGGAGCGCATCAGGCAACACGCCGGCACGATGAGCGGCGGCGAGCAGCAGATGCTGGCGATCGGCCGTGGCCTCATGGCCGAGCCGGTGCTGTTGATCCTGGACGAAGCCTCGCTCGGCCTGTCCCCGTTGCTGGTCGAAGAGATGTTCGCGCTGATTCGTCGCCTGCGCGATGAAGGGCTGGCCGTGCTGCTGGTCGAGCAGAACGTGGGCCAGTCGCTGGAGATCGCCGACCGCGCCTATGTGCTGGAGAACGGCAGCGTGCGCTTCTCGGGGCTGCCGCAAGAGCTGCTCGGCAGCGACGAACTGCGTCGGGCGTACCTCGGTTTGTGAATTCGAGCTGGAGACAAAAAAGTGATGAAACGTCGTGACCTGCTCTTGGCTTCTGCCGCGATGGCGGCCGGCACAGCGCGCGCCCAGATCGGTGGCGTGCCCCTCCGCATCCTCGTCGGCGCCCCCGCAGGCGGCTCGACCGACACGCTCGCGCGCTCTCTCGCCGTCAGCATGGGACCGCTGCTGGGCCGCGTGGTGGTGGTCGAGAACAAGCCGGGCGCCGGGGGCAACATCGCAGCCGACGCGGTGGCCAAGTCGCCGCCCGATGGCAACACGCTGCTGATGAGCTTCACCAGTCACGCGATCAACGCGACGCTCTATCCGAGCCTGCCGTTCGACCCGGTCAAGGACTTCACGCCGCTCACCTGCGTCGCGACCTCGCCGTCGATTCTGGTCGCGCATCCGTCGGTGCCGGCCAAGGATGTGCGCGAATTGATCGCGCTGGCCAAGGCCAAGCCCGGCCAGCTCAACTTCGCGATCGGTGCGCTGGGCTCGTCGCTGCACATGGCGGGCGAGGCCTTCAAGATGCAGTCGGGCGTGTTCATCGTGAACATCCCGTACCGCGGCACCGCACCGGCCGTGCAAGACGTGTTGGCCGGCCAGGTGCAGCTGATGTTCGCCGCCATCGGCAACGTGCAGGCGCACATCAAGGCCGGCAAGCTGAAGGCGCTGGGCGTCACCAGCGCCAAGCGGTTATCCGAGTTTCCCGACGTTCCTGCGATCGCCGAGGTGCTGCCGGGTTACGAGTCGAGTGCCTGGTTCGGCCTGTTCGGCCCCGGCCGCATGCCGCCCGAACTGGCCGGCCGTCTCGGCGACGCGGCGCGCAAGGCCATCGTCCAGCCCGAGATGCGCAAGCGCCTCGACACCGAAGGCGCGACGGCCGTCGGCAATTCGCCCGCGCAGTTCTCGGCCTTCGTCGACAGCGAGATCGCGCGCTGGGGCAAGGTGGTGAAGTTCTCCGGAGCCAAGCCCGAATGACGAGCATTGCCACTACCGGCGCAACCGCCACCCGTACGGCGGCCGGCCAGACGCTGGCGCAGAAGCTGATCGCGCACGCCTGCGGTCGCGAGCGCGTTGCGGTCGGCGAGATCGTCACCTGCAAGGTCGACATGGCTATGTTCCACGACTCGTCGGGCCCGCGCAGGTTGCAGCCGATGTTGGAAGAACTGGGTGCGCAGATATGGGACAAGTCGCGCGTCGTATTGGTGATGGACCACTACGTGCCCGAGCGCGACGACGACTCGCGCCGCATCGTGCGCATCGCGCGCGACTGGGCGCGTGAGCAAGACCTGCCGCACGTCTACGACAGCATGGGCATCTGCCATGTGGTGGTGCCGCAGCACGGCCACATCCGCCCCGGCATGCTGTGCGTCGGCGGCGATTCGCACTCGCCGACCGGCGGCGCTTTCGGCGCCTACATGTTCGGTGTCGGCAGCACGGAGATGTTGGGCGTGGTGGTCATGGGCGAGATCTGGCTGCGCGTGCCCGAGACCATCCGCATGTGGTGGGACGGCGCGCTGCCGCGCGGGGTGACCGCCAAGGACATGATGCTGCACATGCTCGGCCGCTTCGGCATGAACGGCGGTCGCTACCAGGCGGTCGAGTTCGCCGGGCCGGCGGTCGCGGCGTTGTCGATGCAGGAACGGATGACGCTTTCCAACATGAGCGCCGAGCTCGGTGCGCAAGCGGGCTTGATCGCGCCCGACGCGACCACCGCAGCGTTTCTGGCAGAAGCCGGCGCACCGCCGGTCGACCCGACGCCGTGGTTCACCGACGCGGACGCGGTGCTCACCCAGCACCGCTTCGATGCCGCGACGCTCGAGCCGCATGTGGCCGCACCGCACAGCCCGGCCAACTCGCTGGGCGTGAGCCACTACGCGGGCACGCCTATCGACGTGGCCTACATCGGCGCCTGCACCGGCGCCAAGCTGGAAGACCTGCGTGCCGCGGCCGAGGTATTGCGCGGCCACAAGGTGGCCACGGGCATTCGGCTGATCGTGGCACCCGCCAGCCTTCGCGACCAGGAACTGGCGCGCGACGAAGGCGTGCTGCAGACGTTGATGGACGCTGGCGCCGAATTGTTCCCAACCGCGTGCGGCGCCTGCGCCGGCTACGGCGATCCGATGGGCGACGACATCACGGTGATGTCGACCACCGCCCGCAACTTCAAGGGGCGCATGGGCTCGCCGAGTGCACAGGTCTACCTGGGTTCGCCGTACACCGTGGCGGCTGCGGCCTTGCGTGGCCGCGTGACCGACCCGCGCGAGGTGCTGGCATGACGTTGCAAGCGCTGCAGACACCGCAGACACCGCGATCGCTGCACAAGGTCTGGCGCCTCGGCGCCGACATCGACACCGACCTGCTCGCACCAGGCCATGCGATGAAGCACGGCATCGACGTCATCGCGACCTACTGCCTCGAAACCGTGCGCCCCGAGTTCGCACGCGAAGTGCAGCCTGGCGACGTGATCGTGGCCGGACCCAACTTCGGCATCGGCTCCTCTCGTGAGCAAGCCGCCGCAGCGCTGGTGCACCTGGGCGTGGCCGCGGTGATCGCGCCTTCGTACAGCGGGCTGTACTTTCGCAACGCATTCAACGTCGGCCTGCTGCTGCTCACCTGCGCCGAAGCCGAGACGTTGAAGGATGGCGATCGCATCTTCCTCGATCTGATGGAACCCGCCGTGATCGACCCCGACGGCGCGCGCCTCGTCTGCGAGGCCATTCCCGGCTTTCTGGTCGACATGGTGCGAGCCGGCGGCTTGATGAATCAGTTACGCCAGCGTGCTGGCAAGGAACCCCTCGATGCCTGACAACACAACCCTTGCGGCGCCTGCCGTGCTCGACCCCGTCACGCTCGCCGTGCTGCGCGGCCGCCTCGAACAGGTGGCCGACGAGATGGACGCAACGCTGTATCGCAGCGCCTTCAATCCCATCATTGCCGAGGCGCACGACGCCTGCCACGGCCTCTACGATGCGACCACCGGCGACACGCTGGTGCAGGGCAAGTCGGGCCTGCCGGTGTTCGTCGGCGCGATGGCTTTCGCGGTGCGCGCCACCGCCAGCGCCGCCGAGCCGCGTGGCGGCATGCAGGGCGGCGACATCTGGATCAGCAACGATCCGTACGACGGCGGCACGCACGCCAACGACTTCAAGCTGGTGAAGCCGTTCTTCCGCAGCGGCAAGCTGTACTGCTACATGGCCTCGGCCGCGCACTGGCACGACGTCGGCGGCGCAGTGCCCGGCAACTACAACCCGGCCGCCACCGAATGCTGGCAGGAGGCGGTGCAGATCCCGCCGGTGCGCATCGTGCGCAACGGCGTGCTCGACCCCGACGTGCTCGCCATCCTGCGCGCGAACACGCGCCTGCCGGACAGCCTCTGGGGCGACCTGAACGGCCAGCTCGCCGCGCTGCAGCTCGGCACGCGTCGCCTCGACGGCCTGCTCGACGAATACGGCGACGCCACCGTGCTGCAAGCCATGGGCGAGCTGCGCAGCCGGGCGCTCAAGCTGATGCGCTCGCACATCGCTTCGTTGCCCGACGGCCGCTACAGCTTCGAGGACCTGCTCGACAACGACGGCATCGTGAACGAGCCGCTGACCATCGCGCTCGACATGACGGTGGCGGGCGACCGGCTCACGCTCGACTTCTCGCGCACCTCGCCGCAGTGCGCGGGGCCGGTCAACATTTCGCGCGCTACGTCGGTGGCGGCCTGCTATGTCGCGCTCAAGCACCTGTTCCCGGACGTGCCGGCCAACGCCGGCGTGCTCGACGCGGTCGACTTCGTCATGCCCGACAAGCTGGTGATCACCTGCGAGCGGCCGCGTCCGGTCGGCGGCTACACCGAGACCATCCTGCGCATGATCGACGTGATCTTCAGCGCCGCCGCACAGGCCGATCCGCAACGCGCGGTGGCGCATGCCTACGGCACCATCAACGCGCTGTCGATCGCCGGGCATCGCACCGATGCAGCGCGCAAGGGTCAGCGCTGGGTGCTGTTCAGCTTCTTCGGCGGCGGCCATGGTGGCCACTCGGCAGGCGATGGGCTGTCGCACGCGAACGCGCCGATCTCCACCGCCACCATCCCGCCGCTCGAAATCCTCGAGGCGGCATACCCGGTACGTTTCACCGAATGGTCGCTGCGACCCGATTCGGGCGGCGAGGGCCAATACCGCGGCGGGCTCGGCGCGGTCTACGAGATCGAGCTGCTCGAAAAAGATGCCGAGGTCTACCTGTTCGGCGAGCGCGGAAGCTCGCCGCCCAAGGGCATCGCCGGCGGCGGAAGCGGCGCGCTCAACGTGTTCCGCTACGAGAACGACGGCGAGTGGCAGACGCCGCCGATGGTGTCGAAGATGCACGGCATCCGGCTGGCGCAGGGCGAGCGCGTGCGGCTCGAGACACCGGGCGGCGGTGGCTGGGGTCCATTCGCCGAACGCAGTGAAGAAGCGCAGAAGAACGACCACGCAATGGGCTATGTGAAATGACGGAAACCAACAAAGAGAGCACGTCCGGCCCAGCGCACGGTCTGGCGTCCGGACTCGTGGTGGGCGTCGATGTCGGCGGCACCTTCACCGACCTCTTCGTGCTCGACGAAGCGAAGGGCACGGCGCGCATCGTCAAGGTGCCGTCGACCCGCGGCGAAGAAGCGCGCGGCTTCATGAACGGCGTGGCGCGCGTGGCCGATTCGGCCGCGGCCATCGCCACCATCGTGCACGGCACGACCGTCGGCACCAACGCGTTGCTGGAGCGCAAGGTGGCGCGCACCGGCATCATCACGACGCGCGGTTTCCGCGACGTGCTGGAGATGCGCCGCCGCGACCGGCCGCAAACCTGGGGACTGCGCGGCGCCTTCCTGCCGGTGGTCCCGCGCGACCTGCGGCTGGAGGTCGACGAGCGCGTGCTGGCCGACGGCACGCTGCACACGCCGGTCGATCTGGAGCAGGTGCGCCAGCAGACCCGTGCGCTGCTCGAAGCCGGTTGCGAAGCGGTCTGTGTCTTCTTCATCAACACCTACGCCAACCCGGTGAACGAGCAACAGGCGGTGGCCGCCGTGCGCGAACTTTGGCCCAACGCGCACGTCACATCGGCGCACGAAGTGTTGCCCGAGATCCGTGAGTTCGAGCGCTGCTCGACCGCCACGCTCAATGCCGCGCTGCAGCCCGTTGTCGGTAGCTACCTCGCGCGACTGGAGTCGGACCTGCGCGCACAAGGCTTCGACGGCGAACTGCTGGTGGTGCAAAGCAACGGCGGCGTCATGTCGCGCCAGACCGCGAGCGACCTGCCGGTGCGCACCGCGCTCTCCGGCCCGGCCGCGGGCGTCATCGCATGCGCCGCCATCGCGCGCGCCGCCGGCTTCCCCGACGCCATCACCGGCGACATGGGCGGCACCTCGTTCGACGTTTCGCTGGTCGCCAACGGCGAAGCGGCGCTGGCCGCGCAGACCGCCATCGAGTTCGGCATGGTGATCCGCTCGCCGATGATCCAGATCGAAACCATCGGTGCGGGTGGCGGTTCGATCGCCTCGGTCGATGCAAGCGGCATGCTGCAGGTCGGTCCCGAGTCGGCCGGCAGCGTGCCCGGCCCGGCCTGCTATGGCCGCGGCAACATGCGCCCGACCGTCACCGATGCCAACGTGCTGCTCGGTCGCATCGCTGCCGATCGTCCACTCGGTGGTGGCTTGCTGGCAGCGCTCGATGCAGAGAAGTCGCGCGAAGCGATCGAGCTGCATGTGGCACAGCCGCTCGGGCTCGAGGTGTATGCGGCGGCCGAAGCCATCCTCACGGTGGCCAATGCACGCATGGCCGGTGCGATCCGGCTGGTGTCTATCGAGCGCGGCCACGATCCGCGCAAGTTCGCCTACATGCCGTTCGGCGGCGGCGGCGCGCTGCATGTGTGCGCCATGATGCGCGAGGTCGGTGTGTCGACCGGCATCGTGCCGCGCTATCCCGGCGTCACCTCGGCATTGGGCTGCGTGATCGCCGACATGCGGCACGACGCGGTGCAGACCATCAACCGGCCGCTGGCCGATGTCGACGTCGACGATCTGCGACAGCGTGTCGCGACGCTCGCGGCATCGTGCCAGGCCCGGCTCGACTCATCGGGCGTCCGCTTCGATGCAGTGCGCGAGGTGGTGGCGCTCGACATGCTCTATGCGGGACAGACCCACACCTTGCCCGTGACCTTGCCTGAGGGCAGCGGGGCGACGTTGACGCGCGAGTCGATTCGCAGCGCCTTCGAGGCCGCGTACGCCGTCGCCTTCGGTCGCGTGCTCGATGGCATCCCGATCCGCGTCATGAACCTGCGCTACGCGCGCATCGGCGTGCGGCCCAAGTTCGACCTGGCGGTGCTGGCGCCTGAAGGCACGGGCAGCACCGCGCCGCTGGGAACGCAGCGCGTGTTTCATCAAGGCCGATGGCACGACGCGACACGCTATGCGCGGCTGGACTTGCCGGTCGGCGCGCGCATCGACGGGCCCGCGATCCTGGAGCAGGCCGACACCACCGTGTGGCTCGAGCCTGGTTTTCACGCCGAGGTCGATGCCTTCGGCAACCTGCTGGTGCGGCTGTCATGAGCACCGGCGCAACCCTTGTCGCGCTGAAGACCGCGCTGGTCATCATCGACCTGCAAAACGACTTCCTCGATGCGAAGGGCGCCTACGCACGCGGCGGCGACACCAACCCGCCGGCGTTGCTCTTGCCCGAGCGGGTCGCGGCAGTCGCACGCGCGCTGAAGGCTGCGGGCGGGCTCGTCGTCGCCAGCCAGTTCACGCTGTGGCCCGATGCGTCGGGTGCGCCGATGATCTCGCCGCACCTGATGGCGCTGCGCCCGTACCTGAAGCAGGGCGACTTCGCGCCCGGCAGCTGGGGCCAGGCCAACGTCGATGCGTTGGGCGGGCTGATCGATGTGACCGTGAGCAAGGTCGCCTACTCGGCCTTCTTCAACACGCAGCTCGACTGGGTGCTGCGGCGCGCCGGCATCGACACGGTGGCGGTCTGCGGCATCGTCACCAACGGCGGCGTGGCCAGCACGGTGCGCGACGCTCACATGCGCGACTACCGCACCCTGGTGCTGGGCGATGGCTGCGCCGCTTTCGGCGACGAGCGACATCAAATATCGCTGGCCGACATGCGCAACGTGGCGGAGGTCACTGACTGCGCGGGCTTCGTGGGCGCGTTGGCATGACCGCGACGGAATCGACCTTTGCCTTGAAGCGCGAGATACGCCGCGCCAACCGAATCGATGCAGAGGTGCAAACCTCGGTCGCCATCGTCGGCGCCGGCGCTTGCGGCCTCACCGCGGCGCTGATGCTGCACGACGCCGGCATCGACTGCGTGGTGCTCGAACGCGACGCAGTGCCGAGCGGCTCGACCGCGCTGTCGTCGGGCTTCATCCCCGCGCCGGACACGCGCGCGCAGCGGGCGCAGGGCATCGTCGACGACAGCGCCGATCGCTTTGCCGCCGACATCCAGGCCAAGGCGCATGGCGATGCAGCCCCTGCGCTGGTGCAGGCGTACGCGCAAGCGATCGGCCCCGCGCTCGACGCGCTGCAAGAGCGGCACGGATTCGACTGGATCGTGCTCGATGGCTTTCTCTATCCCGGCCACAGCCGGCACCGCATGCACGCGCTGCCGCAGAAGACCGGCGCGGCATTGATGGCGCGGTTGCAGGCCGCGGTGGAAGCGGCGGGCATTCCGGTGCTCACACAGGCGCTGGTCGACACGCTGTGGCTCGATGAGGAAGACCGCGTCATCGGCGTCGGCTACCGGCGCCCCGATGGCCGTGAAGAACGACTGGCGTGCGATGTGCTGCTGCTGGCCTGCAACGGCTTTGGCGGCAATGCGGAGATGGTGCGCATGCTGCTGCCCGAGATGGCGGATGCGACCTTCGGTGGCCATGCCGGCAACGACGGCAGTGCCGTTCTTTGGGGCGAAGCGTTGGGTGCCCGGTCGCGTGACCTCGGCGGCTACCAGGGCCACGGCTCCTGGGTGACGCCGCAGGGGGCACTGATGACCTGGGCCGTGATGATGGAAGGCGGCATCCAGGTGAACCGCGAAGGCCGGCGCTTTCACGACGAAACGCGGGGCTACTCCGAGGCCGCGGTGCAGGTGCTGGCGCAGCCGGATGGCATCGCCTGGAACGTGTTCGACGCGCCGCTGCTCGCGCTGGCGCGGGGCTTTCCGGACTTCTGCGAAGCGGAGGCAGCGGGTGCGTTGCGCCGCTGCGAATCCGTGGCGCAACTGGCCGCGTGCATCGGTTGCGACGAGGTCGTTTTGCAAGCCACGCTCGATGTCATGGGCATGGGCATTGGCATGGGCATGGACAGGGGGCACGCGTCAGCGCAGCCCGATGGCCGCAGCTTTTCGCGCGCGCTCGTGGCGCCGTACTTCGCGGTGAAGGTCACGGGTGCGCTGTTCCATACGCAGGGCGGGCTCGATGTCGCACCCGACATGCGCGTGCTGCGCCAAGACGGCAGCGTGCTGCCCAATCTGCTGGCCGCGGGCGGTGCGGCCGGCGGTGTGTCGGGCAATGCGGTGTGGGGCTATCTCTCCGGCAACGGCTTGCTGAGCGCGGTGGCGGGTGGCTACCTTGCCGCAGCGACTGCAGCGACTGCAACCACGGCGGCCAAGCTCATCGGCAACCCGAAGGAATCGAATGGCGAATGAAACTTTGAAGACCCGGCTGGCGCGTAACGACATCGTGCTCGCGCCCGGCGTCTACGACGCCCTCAGCGCGCTGGTGGCGGAGCAGGCAGGCTTCGAGGCGCTGTATCTTTCGGGCGCCTCGATCGCCTACACGCGGCTCGGTCGTTCCGACATCGGCCTCACCACTTTCACCGAGGTCGAGGACACGCTCTCGCGCATCACCGAGCGGGTGCGACTGCCGGTCATCGTCGATGCCGACACCGGCTTCGGCAACGCGCTCAACACCCAGCGCACGGTGCGCGGCTTCGAGCGCGCGGGCGCCGCGATGGTCCAGATCGAAGACCAGACCTTTCCCAAGCGCTGCGGCCACCTCGACGGCAAGACCGTGGTGCCGGTGCGCGAGATGGTCGGCAAGCTGCAGGCGGCACTCGACGCGCGCACTTCCGCAGACACGCTGATCCTCGCGCGCACCGATGCTGCGGCCGTCGAAGGATTGGACGCGGCGCTCGACCGCGCCGAGGCCTATCTGGCGACCGGCGTGGACGCGCTGTTCATCGAGGCGCTGCGCTCGCCCGAGCAGATGGACGCGGCCTGCAGCCGCTTCGCGCATCGCGTGCCGCTGCTGGCGAACATGGTCGAAGGCGGCAAGACGCCGATTCACGACGCCGATGCATTGCAGGCGCACGGCTTTCGTATCGCGATCTTTCCGGGCGGCACCGCGCGCGCCGTCGTGCATACGCTGCAGGGCTACTACGGCAGCCTGCAGGCCCATCGCACCACGCAGCCGTGGCGCGATCGCATGCTGGATTTCGACGGGCTGAACGAAGTTATCGGCACGCCGGAGCTGATTCGGAACGGACAGAAGTACGAATGACGCTCGGCTGAGCGTCCCCGCACAGGCTTCTGATTAACCTTTCGTGACCGTCGGACTTTGGTCGGCGTGGAGTCAATGCGTGCAAAATAGAACGACCGTTCGTTTTATTTTGTACCACCCATGTCCCTCGATGCCGTTCCCGCCAAAAACGCCCGCGCGGCCCAGAAGGGGCAGCAGACCAAGGCCGTGATCGTCGACGCCGCGCTCAACCTGGCGCAGCAGATTGGCCTGGAAGGCCTGTCGATCGGCGCCGTGGCCGAGATCACGAAGATGAGCAAGTCGGGCGTGTTCGCCCATTTCGGCTCGCGTGAGGAACTGCAGATTTCGGTGGTGCGCGAGTACCACGCGCGTTTCGAGCAGGAAGTGTTCTACGCCGCGCTTTCCGTTGCCCGCGGGCTACCGCGGCTGCGTGCCATGTTCGACAACTGGATGAAGCGCACGTCGGAAGAAATCGACTCCGGCTGCATCTACATCAGCGGCGCGACCGAGTTCGACGACCGCCCCGGCCCCGTGCGCGATGCGCTGGTCGAGTCGGTCAGCATCTGGCAGGCCGCGGTGCTGCGCGCCATCGTGCAGTCACAGGACGAAGCGCACCTGGCGGCCGACGCCGACGCGCGGCAGATCGCTTTCGAAATCCACGGCCTGATCCTCGCCCTCCACTACGAAGCGCGCTTTCTGCGCGTGCCCGGCTCGATCGAGCGGGCCCGTCGCGGCTTCGACAACCTGCTCGAGCGCTGTGCGACGCCGGCAGCACCGCGCCCGGCTGCCGCCAAACCGCCGCTCAAGCGCGTGCGCTGAGTCGCCCCGTCTTTTCGCTTTCTTTTTTCTTCTCTTCGAACTGCCCAGGAGCATTTTCCCCATGCCGATCTACAACCCGCCGCTGCGTGACATGCAATTCGTGCTGCATGAAGTCTTTCACGTTGCCGACGAGCTCAAGGCCTTGCCGGCCCATGCCGACACCGACGCTGACACCATCAACGCCGTGATCGAAGAGGCCGGCAAGTTCGCGTCCGAAGTCATCTTCCCGCTCAATATCACCGGCGACCAGGAGGGTTGCATGCTCGACCGGACGACGCATGAAGTGACCACGCCCAAGGGCTTCAAGGAGGCGTACGCCAAGTACGTCGAAGGCGGCTGGCCGGCGCTGTCGTGCGACCCGGCATTCGGCGGTCAGGGTCTGCCTTTCGTGGTGAGCCAGTGCACTTTCGAAATGATGAACAGCGCCAACCAGGCGTGGACGATGTACCCGGGCCTCTCGCACGGCGCGTACGAAGCATTGGTCGCGCACGGCACCGAAGAGCAAAAGAAGACCTACCTGCCCAAGCTCACCAGCGGCGAGTGGACCGGCACCATGTGCCTGACCGAACCGCAGTGCGGCACCGACCTCGGCATGCTGCGCACCAGGGCCGAGCCGCAGGTGGATGGCACCTACAAGCTCACCGGCAACAAGATCTTCATCTCCGCCGGCGAGCACGACATGGCGCCCAACATCATTCACCTGGTGCTCGCGCGACTGCCGGATGCGCCGAAGGGCAGCAAGGGCATCAGCCTGTTCGCGGTGCCCAAGTACCACGTCAACGCCGACGGTTCTCTCGGCGAGCGCAACCCGATCTATTGCGGCGGGCTCGAACACAAGATGGGAATTCATGGCAACGCGACCGCGCAGATCGTGATCGACGGCGCCATCGGCTCGCTGGTGGGGCAGCCGCACAAGGGGCTCGCTGCCATGTTCGTGATGATGAACGCGGCGCGGCTCGGCGTCGGCAATCAGTCGCTCGGACTGACCGAAGTGGCGTACCAAAATGCATTGGCTTACGCCAAGGACCGCGTCCAGATGCGCTCGCTGACCGGCCCGAAGGCAAAGGACAAGGAAGCCGATCCGATCATCGTGCACCCCGACGTGCGCAAGATGCTGCTCACCGCCAAGGCCTACGCAGAAGGCGGTCGCGCGCTGCAGATCTTCTGCACCCTGCTGCTCGACAAGGAACACGACCATCCGGATGAGAAGGTGCGCAAGGACTCGGGCGAACTGGTCGCGTTGCTCACGCCCATCGTCAAGGCCTTCATCACCGACAACGGCCACATCGCGACCCACGCGTGCATGCAGGTGTTCGGTGGCCATGGCTTCATCACGGAGTGGGGCATGGAGCAGTTCACGCGCGACAACCGTATCAACATGATCTACGAAGGCACCAACACGATCCAGTCGCTGGATCTGCTGGGCCGCAAGATTCTTGGCAACAATGGCGCTTCGCTCAAGAAGTTCGGCAAGCTGGTCGGTGCGCTGGTAGCCGAAGAAGGCGTGAACGAAAAGATGAGCGAGTTCATCACCCCGGTTGCGATGCTGGGCGAGCAACTCACCAAGTTCACCACGGAGATCGGCTTCAAGGGATTCCAGAACCCCGACGAAGTGGGTGCGGCTGCGGTCGACTACTTGCGCGTGGCCGGCCACTTCGTGTTTGGCTATCTGTTCGCGCGCATGGCGCAGGTCGCGTTGCGCGAGATCGCCGCTGGCAACACCGACCCGTTCTATGTCGCCAAGCTGCAGACGGCGCGCTTCTACTTCGCCAAGCTGTTCCCCGAGACCGCGACGCTGATGCGCACCGCGCGGGCCGGCAGCAAGGTGCTGATGGACACCGACGCGGCGCTGGCATGAAGACCGCGCTCGTCACCCTCGCGCTGCTCGCTGGCGCCAGCGCCGCGCTGGCACAAAGCTCACCTGTCGGCCTCTGGCGCAACGTCGACGACAAGACCGGCGAAGTCCACGCCGAGATCCGCATCGTCGAGACGCGAGGCGCACTCGACGGCCGCATCGAGAAGACGCTCAAGAAGGACGCGGCCGCCGATTCGGTGTGCGACGAATGCACCGATGAGCGCAAGGGCAAGCCCATCGTCGGGCTCGACATCATCCGCGGCGGCAAGAAGGTCGAAGGCAAGGACGTCTGGGAAGGCGGCAAGATCCTCGACCCTGAAAACGGCAAGGAATACCGCGCTGCCTTCACGCCGATCGACGGCGGCAGGAAGCTGGAAGTGCGCGGCTACCTCGGCCCCTTCTGGCGCACGCAAACATGGGTGAGAGCCCAGTGACCCACGCCGAACAAATCATGTCCACATTCAATGTAAAAAAAGTCGCGGTGCTCGGTGCCGGCGTCATGGGCGCGCAGATCGCGGCGCACCTCGTCAACGTGCGCGTGCCGGTCGTGCTGTTCGACCTCGCCGCGAAAGAAGGGTCTAAGAACGGCATCGTCACGCGCGCCATCGACAACCTGAAGAAGCTCAAGCCGGCCCCGCTCGGCGACGTGGCCGATGCGGCGTTGATTGAAATCGCCAACTACGAAGACGACCTGGCCAAGCTTGGCGATTGCGACCTGGTGATCGAAGCGATCGCCGAGCGCATGGACTGGAAGCTCGACCTGTACAAGAAGATCGCGCCGCACGTCGCCAAGCACGCGATCCTGGCGTCGAACACCTCGGGCCTCTCGATCACCAAGTTGAGCGAGGCGTTGCCCGAACAATTGAAGCCACGCTTCTGCGGGATTCACTTCTTCAACCCGCCGCGCTACATGTTCCTGGTCGAGCTGATCAACACGCCGACCACGCAGCCCGTGGTGCTCGATCAGCTTGAAACTTTCGTCACCAGTACGCTCGGCAAGGGCGTGGTGCGCGCACACGACACGCCCAACTTCATCGCGAATCGCGTGGGCATCGCCGGGATGCTGGCGACGCTGAAGGAGGTCGAGAAGTTCGGCCTCACGCCGGACATCGTCGACGACCTGACGGGCAAGAAGTTGGGCCGCGCGAGTTCCGGTACCTTCCGCACGGCCGACGTGGTGGGCCTCGACACGTTGGCGCACGTGGTCAAGACCTTGCAGGACAACCTGAACGCCGAGAGCGATCCGTTCTATGCCAACTTCACGACGCCGCCGGTGCTCGCCAAGTTGCTGGATTTGGGCAACCTGGGGCAAAAGACCAAAGCGGGTTTCTTCAAGAAAGTCGGTCGCGACATCCTGCGCTTCGACCTGAAGGCCAATGAAGGCCAGGGTGGTTACGTGCCTTCCGGCGAGAAGGCGGACGAGGTCTACGGCCGCATGTTGAAACGCCCGCCGGCGGAGCGGCTGAAGCTGCTGCGCGAAAGCGAGGGCCCGCAAGGCCAGTTCCTGTGGGCGATCTTGCGCGACAGCTTTCACTACGCCGCGGTGCATCTGGCGACCATCGCCGAGAGCGCGCGCGATGTCGACTTCGCGATGCGATGGGGCTTCGGCATGAAGCAGGGTCCGTTCGAGCTGTGGCAAGAGGCGGGATGGCTGCAAGTCGCCAAGTGGATTCAGGAAGACATCGATGCCGGCAAGGCGCTGAGCACGGTGGCGCTGCCGAAGTGGGTGTTCGAAGGTGCCGTTGCCAAGGCCGGCGGCGTGCACACACCCGAAGGTTCGTGGAGCGCGTCGCAAGGTCAGTTCGTGCCGCAACGCAAGCTGCCGGTGCATGCGCGCCAGCTGTTCCCCGAGAGTGTGCTGGGTTCGAACGCGTTGGACGCCAACCAGGCCGGCACCACGATCAGCGACGAAGGCGATGTGCGCGTGTGGACGCTCGATGGCGACGTGCTCATTGCGAGCATCCACTCGAAGATGCACGCCATCAGCCCCGACGTGGCGGAGGCGCTGGGCGCCGCGGTCGAGCTGGCCGAAGCCGAATACAAGGGCCTGGTGATCTGGTCGCCCGACGAGATGTTCTCGGTCGGCGCCGATCTGCAGGCGATGCTGCCGGCCTTCGTGGTCGCCGGCATCGGCGCGGTCGAAGGGGCAGAGGCCGAGTTGCAAAACGTCATGCTGAAGATCCGCTATGCGAGCGTGCCGGTGGTCTCGGCCGTTCGCGGCCTGGCACTGGGCGGCGGTTGCGAGCTGGCGGTGTATTCGGCAAAGCGTGTCGTCGCGATGGAAAGCTACATCGGCCTGGTCGAGGTCGGCGTAGGCCTCATCCCCGGCGCCGGTGGCCTGACGTACATCGCGCGCCGTGCGGCCGAGAACGCCGAAGCATCGACTGGCAGCGACCTGCTGCCGTTCCTGACCGAAGGCTTCACGGCCGCCGCGATGGCCAAGGTCGGCACCGGCGCGCTCGATTCGAAGAAGCTCGGCTACCTGCTCGACAGCGACGTGATCGTGCCGAACAAGGACGAGCTTCTCTACGTCGCGCTGCAGCAGACGAAGGCGATGGCCGATGCCGGCTACCGCGCGCCGTTGCGCCGCACATTCCGCGTGGCCGGCCGAAGCGGCGCTGCGACGATCAAGGGGCAGCTGGTCAACATGCGCGACGGCGGCTTCATCAGCGCGCACGACTTCCATATCGCCAGCCTGATCGCCGGCGTGGTCACGGGCGGCGACATCGATGCCGGCTCATTGGTGACCGAGGCGTATCTGATGACGCTGGAACGCAAGGCCTTCTGCTCGCTGATCGTCCATCCGAAGACGCAGGAACGGATCATGGGGATGCTGAGCACCGGGAAGCCGGTGCGGAACTGAGCAAGAGAGCATGACCGCGCGCACGTCCTTGTCGAATCCCCTCTCCCGCAAGCGGGAGAGGGGACAAATCTGATGCCTCTCCCGCTTGCGGGAGAGGGGACCCATACAAAGGAATCAACGCCATGAAACAACTCCAGGACGCCTACATCGTCTCCGCCACGCGCACGCCCATCGGCAAATCGCACCGTGGTTTCTTCCGCAACTACCGCCCCGACGACCTGCTCGCGACCACCTTGCGCGCCGCACTCGCGCAGGTGCCGCGGCTCGACCCTAAGGCCATCGAAGACATCATCTGCGGTTGTGCCATTCCGGAGTCGCAGCAAGGCTTGAACATCGCGCGCATCGGCGCGGTATTGGCAGGGTTGCCGAACAGCATCGGCGGCATCACGGTGAATCGTTTTTGCGCGTCGGGCCTCTCTGCGGTGCAGATGGCGGCCGACCGCATTCGCGTGGGCGAGGCCGACGTGATGATCGCGGCCGGCGTCGAGAGCATGAGCATGGTGCCGATGATGGGCAACGCACCGTCGCTGTCGCCATCGATCTTCGAACGCGAGGGCGACGTCGGCATCGCCTACGGCATGGGCCTGACGGCAGAGAAGGTCGCGCAGCAATGGAAGGTGAGCCGCGACGCGCAGGATGCGTTCGCGCTCGCATCGCACCAGAAGGCACTGGCCGCGCAGAAGGCCGGGGAGTTCGCCGACGAGATCACGCCGATCGAAGTGACCGATCGTGCGCCCGATCTGGAAACCGGCGAGTCGATCGCGAAGAGCCGCATCGTCAGCCTCGACGAAGGCGCGCGCCCTGACACGTCGATCGAAGGCCTGGCCAAGCTGCGCACCGTGTTCGCCGCCCGCGGCACGGTCACGGCCGGCAACAGCTCACAGACCTCCGACGGCGCCGGCGCGCTCATCCTCGCCAGCGAAAAAGCCTGCAAGCAATATGACCTGACGCCGCTCGCGCGCTTCGTCAGCTTCGCCAGCAAGGGCGTGCCACCGCACATCATGGGCATCGGACCGATCGAGGCGATTCCAGCTGCATTGCGATATGCCGGACTGAAGCACGAAGACATCGACTGGTTTGAGCTGAACGAAGCTTTCGCGGCGCAATCGCTGGCGGTCATCAACACGCTCGGACTCGACCCGAGCAAGGTGAATCCGATGGGCGGCGCGATCGCGCTCGGTCATCCGCTGGGCGCGACGGGCGCTATCCGTTCGGCGACAGTCGTTCATGCGCTACGGCGCAAGAATCTGAAATACGGCATGGTCACGATGTGCGTGGGCATGGGGCAGGGCGCCGCGGGAATTTTCGAAAGAGTCTGAGCCTCGAGGCCATCGGCCACATCGGAAAACGACGGCGCTGCAAACAACGAAAACAACCAAGAGACGGACACCGATGACAGAGCACTCCTTCGACAAGGCATTGGCGCTGAAGCACAGCGATCTGCGCGTTGGCCAGTTCGCTGGCGCCACCAGCCCGGATTACTGGAACATGGTCGGCCCGTTCGGCGGCATGACCGCGGCGCTCGTGCTGCAGTCCGTGCTCCAGCATCCGGACCTGTTGGGCTCGCCGATCGCGTTGACGGTCAACTTCGCAGCGGCCATCTCGGCTGGGCCGTTCGAAGTGCAAGCCATCGCAGTGCGCACCAATCGGTCGACGCAGCACTGGACGGTGCAAATCAGCCAGCCCGACGCCGACGGTACACCGCAAGTGAACACCACCGCGACGGTCGTCACCGCCGTGCGGCGCGAGACCTGGAGTCAGAACGATTTGCCCATGCCCGACGTGCCGCCGCCCGACAAGGTGTCGCGCATGAGCATCGGCCCGGCAGGCGTCGCGTGGATTCAGCTGTACGACATGCGTCCGGTCAGCGGTGCGGTGCCGACGATGTGGGACGGCAGCGGCGAGCACAGCGAAACTGTTTTGTGGCTGCGCGACGCCCAACCGCGCGCGCTCGATTTCGCCTCGCTCACGGCCATGAGCGACATGTTCTATCCGCGCGTCTGGCTGCGTCGCGCCAAGGTCGTGCCGGCCGGCACGGTGTCGATCACGACCTACTTCCACACCAGCGCAGCGCAACTGGCCGAGGTCGGCTCCGGCTATCTGCTGGGCCGCGCGAGCGCACAGCAGTTTCGCAACGGCTTTTTCGATCAGACGGCCGAACTCTGGAGCGAAGAAACCGGTGCGCTACTGGTGACTTCAAACCAGCTCGTTTACTACAAAGAGTGATCGAAGAATGACGGCAAGAATGTCGGAACGAACGGCAAAAGAGGAAACACCATGACAGACAAGACCATCGAGTTCTACTTCGACTTCGGCAGCCCGGCTGCTTACCTCGCGGCAACCCAGCTGCCACATCTCGCGGCCGACACCGGCGCGACGCTGGTATGGAAGCCGATGCTGTTGGGAGGCGTGTTCCAGGCCACCGGCAATCACTCGCCAGCCGACATCAAGCCCAAAGGGCCGTACATGAACGCCGACCTGAAGCGCTTTGCCAAGCGCTACGGCGTGCCGTTCGCGCACAACCCGCACTTCCCCATCAACACGCTGCTGCTGATGCGCGGCGCGACCGGCGTGCAGATGCAGCATCCCGAACGCTTCGCCAGCTATGCCGACGCGGTGTTCCAGGCGATATGGGTCGACGGCCTGAACATGAACGACCCCGCCACGGTAGGCGGCGTGTTGCAGGCCGCTGGTTTCGACGCGGCCGAAGTGGTCGCGCTGGCCAACGCACAAGCGACCAAAGACCAGCTCAAGGCCACGACGCAAGAAGCCGTGACGCGCGGCGTGTTCGGCGCCCCGACGATGTTCGTCGGCGACGACATGTTCTGGGGCCAGGACCGCCTGGATTTCGTGCGCGAAGCCCTGGCCTGACCCTAATCAATTCCCCATCGAAACACTGACATGACCGACATCCTCAGCCACACCGAAGCCGGCGTCTTGACGCTCACCTTCAACCGCGTCGCGCGCAAGAACTCCATCACCGGGGCCATGTACGACACGCTCGCCACCGCGCTCGAAAAAGCGGCGGACGACAACGCCGTGCGCACCGTGCTGATCCAGGGCGACCCGACCATCTTCAGCGCCGGCAACGACATCGCCGACTTCATGGCGGCCGCCGCCGCACCGGCGCAGCAGACCGAAGCCGACTCGCCTGCGATTCGTTTCCTGCGTGTGATCGCGGCGTTCCCCAAGCCGCTGGTCGCCAGCGTCTGCGGCCCCGCCGTCGGCATCGGCACCACATTGCTGTTCCATTGCGACTTGGTCTACGCGGGTGACAACGCGGCGTTTTCACTGCCCTTCGTCAACCTCGGCCTGGTGCCGGAAGCAGCGTCGAGCATGCTGGTGCCGCAGATGTTCGGCTACCACCGCGCGGCCGAAGCGCTGCTGCTGGGCGAGCCTTTCATGGCCGAGGCCGCGCTCGAAGTCGGGCTGGTCAACCGTGTCGTTCCGCCGATGGAATGCAACGGCATCGCGCAGTCGCAGGCACGCAAGCTGGCGGCCAAACCGCTGACAGCGCTGGTCGAGACCAAGCGCCTGCTCAAGCTGTCGCAGCAGGCTGCCGTCCAGGAGCGCATCGGTGTCGAGGGCAAGAGCTTCGCGACGGCCATGCGTTCGCCGGCGGCAAAGGAAGCGTTCACCGCCTTCATGGAAAAGCGCAAGCCGGACTTCTCGAACGTCTGAGGCGCCTGCGCCATGTGGCGTGGCGCTGCGCTGTTCAGTCCAGCCAGCGCGCGAGGTTGGCACGCACGAAGGCATCGTCCCCCAGATCACCATGCAGGCGGTAGACCCGGTCGATTTCTTCGGCCTGGCCCGCACCGAGCCCTTCTGCGGAGTTGAGGCACCAGATGCCTTCAAGCAAGCCTTGACGCCGCAGCACTTCATGGCAGCCGGCAATGCAGCCCGCAAAGTTGTTGCGCACGTCGAAGAACGCCGCGTTGCTGTCGGTCACACGCGAGTCGAGCGCCAGCAGTTCGGGGCTGAGCATGCCGCCGTTCGCAGCCAGCTCCGCCTTGATGCGCGCCAGCTGCTTGACCGCACTCGATGTCCACACCGACCAATGGCCGAGCAACCCGCCGCGAAACCGCACCGTCACCGGCTCGCCGTCGCGCATCGCCGTGAAAGGCAACGCCAGGTCGAGCACGATGTGGTCGTCGTTGCCGGTGTAGAGAAACACGCGGTCTTCGGCCCGCGCATCGACCACGCCGCGCACCACGTCGATCGTGCGATAGCGATCGAACGGCGCGACCTTGATCGCCAGCACATTGGGGATCGAAGCGAAGCGGCGCCAGAAGTCGCTGGACAAGATCGGCCCGCCGACCGCAGTCTGAAGATAGAAGCCGACCAGCGGAATCTCCTGGCTCACCGACTCGCAATGCGCGATCAATTCGTCTTCTGACGACGATGCCAGTGCGGCCAGGCTCAGCAGGCCGGCGTGGTAGCCGAGACCGACGGCCGTCTGCGCTTCGGCGCGTGCCTGCGCCGTGCCACCGCACAGGCCGGCCACCATCGCCATCGGCCGTGAGGTCCAGGCGCGCTGGTCTTCGATCGCCGCGCGCAACACGGGTTCATACAAGCCGCGCTCGCGAATGCTGAATTGCGTGGTGTGCACGCCTACCGCAAGACCACCGGCACCGGCATCGACGTAGTAGCGCGTGAGTCCGCGCTGGCGACGGCGGTCGAACTGGCGCTGCGCGTCGAGCGCGAGCGGGTGGGCGGGAATCACCGTGCCTTGCGCCAAAAGCGCGAGTACATCGGCGGGCAGATCGGATCGGTTCAGCGGCATGGATCGACCTCCAAGAATCGGCGTTCAATACTTGCCATCGCGCGCCTCGAACTTGGTCGGCTTGCCATACAAGCGTTGCTCGCGTGCGATCCAGTCGGCCACCCAACCGATGAGCTGCGACAACGGCACCTTGGGGTAGCCGAAGAGCCGCTCGGCTTCGCTGGTGTTCATGAGCCAGGCGGTCGGCGCTTCCACGCCCTTGATCTGCACCGGCTTGTCGAAGCGGCGTCCGAACTCGGCGGCAAGCCAGCGGATCGAAGTCGTCTCGGGCCCGCTCACGTTGATCGGCGAGGTCGGCACCGTGGCGACCGCGAGGCATCGCAACGCCTGCGCGTTAGCGTCGCCCTGCCAGATCACGTTGACGTGGCCCATCGTGACGTCCACCGGCTCGCCGCGCCACACCTTGAGCGCCACATCGGCCAGCACGCCGTAGCGCATGTCGATGGCGTAGCTGAGCCGGAGCAGTCGGCCGGGTGTGCCATGCGTTTGCGAAAAATACTCGAACATGCGCTCACGCCCGACGCACGAGTTGGCGTATTCACCGGGCGGATTCGGCGGCAGATCTTCCGCTGCGCCCTGCCCGATGACCGGCACGAACGGGTACACGCAGGCCGTCGAGAACGCCACGATGCGCGAGGCCCTGAAGGCATCGGCGACGAGGGCCGGAACGTGCGTGTTCATGGCCCAGGTCAGCGGGTTGTTGGCGTCGGCGCCGAACTTGCGGCCGGCCATGAAGATCACGTTGGGGCACTTGGGCAACGCGGCGATGGCCACGGCGTCGAGCAGATCGCAGGCAATGGTTTCGATACCGTGCGCTTCGAGCATCGTGCGCACCTCGGTTTCGCTGAAGCGGGCGACAGCGATCACACGGCGCGAAAGTGGCAGCGCGTTGCGCGCGAGCCGTGCCAGCGTCGGCCCCATCTTGCCGCCAACGCCGAGGATGATCAGGTCGCCGTCGACTTTGGCGAGGTCGTCGATCAGGTCACGCGATGGTGTGGCCAGGAAGTCTTCGAGCGCCTGTTCGGTTTCGAAGTGCGTGGGGAAGTCGCGCGCATGGAGCAACGCGGTGGGCGGTGTGGTGGCGGTCATGCGTTGTCCCGCTCGATCACCCGGGGCCGTCCGTTGTCGTCGATCGCCACATAAGTGAACGTGGCCTGCGTCACCTTGAGATAGTCGCCCTGCGCGGTGAACCGCTCGGCGAACACCTCGACAGTGACCGTGATCGAGGTGCGGCCGATCTTCACCAGCTTCGAATAGAACGACAGGATGTCGCCGAGCCGCACGGGCTGCTTGAAGACGAATTCGTTGACCGCCACGGTAGCCATGCGCCCCTTGGAATAGCGCGCGGGAATCACCGATCCGGCCAGGTCGCACTGGGCCATGACCCAGCCGCCGAAGATGTCGCCGTTGGCGTTGACGTCGGCTGGCATCGGGATGACCTTGAGCACCAGTTCCTGGTCGAGCGGCAGGCTCTTCAGGGTGGCGACCGCGTTGGCACTTGGAGATTCGGACATGGGCACAATCTGAGGCAATAACTACAAACACGATTGTCTACCCATGCGTCGAAGCGGCGAAACCATGCCCCCCCCTTCCATGCCGGTTACCGATGCCTCCGGCGTGGTCGGGCACCCTCCCGCCCGCAGCGACCGATCCGACTGGGCCACGCTGCGCCGTCTCTTCCCGTACCTCTGGGAATACAAATGGCGGGTGATTGCCGCGCTGACATTCATGATCGGCGCCAAGGTCGCCAACGTCGGCGTACCGGTGCTGCTGAAGAATTTGGTCGACACCATGACGCCGAAGCCCGACATGGCGCAGGCGCTGCTGATCGTGCCGATTTCCCTTTTGCTGGCGTACGGACTGCTGCGCTTTTCGACATCGCTGTTCGGTGAGTTGCGCGAGCTGGTGTTCGCCAAGGCGACGGAAGGTGCAGCGCGTCGCATCTCGCTGGAGGTCTTTCGGCATCTGCATGCGCTGAGCCTGCGCTTTCACCTCGAGCGCCAGACCGGCGGCATGACGCGCGACATCGAGCGCGGCACACGTGGCGTGCACTCGCTGATCTCGATGTCGCTCTACAGCATCGTGCCGACCATCATCGAGCTGGTGCTGGTGCTGAGCATCCTGGGCGTCAAGTTCGATTCGCTCTTCGTCTGGATCACCGGCGTCGCGCTGGTCATCTACATCAGCTTCACCGTGACGGTGACCGAGTGGCGCACGCAGTTTCGCAAGCAGATGAACGAGCTGGATTCGGTCGCGCAAAGCCGTGCGGTCGATTCGTTGCTCAACTACGAGACGGTCAAGTACTTCAACAACGAGGAGTTCGAGGCCAGGCGTTACGACGCCAGTCTCGACCGCTACCGCAAGGCCGCGATCAAGAGCCAGCGCACGCTGTCGATGCTCAACACCGGCCAGCAACTGCTGATCGCGGTGAGCCTGGTGCTGATGCTGTGGCGCGCGACGTCGGGCGTGGTCGAAGGGCGCATGACGCTGGGCGACCTGGTGATGGTCAACGCCTTCATGATCCAGCTCTACATTCCGCTCAACTTTCTGGGCGTGATCTACCGCGAGATCAAGCAGAGCCTGACCGACCTCGACAAGATGTTCGTGCTGATGGAGAAAGACCGCGAGATCCAGGATTCTCCGGGTTCGCGCCCGTTGGCAGGGCGCGACGCGACCGTCCGTTTCGAAGACGTCAGCTTTGCCTACGAGCCGGAGCGGCCCATCTTGAAGCACGTCACCTTCGAGATCCCTGCCGGCAAGACGGTCGCCGTCGTCGGCCCTTCGGGCTCGGGCAAGTCGACCTTGGCGCGGCTGCTCTATCGCTTCTATGACGTGCAGCAAGGGCGCATCAGCATCGGCGGCGAAGACATTCGCGAGGTCACGCAATCGAGCGTGCGGCAGGCGATCGGCATCGTGCCGCAAGACACGGTGCTCTTCAATGACAGCGTCGAATACAACATTGCCTACGGTCGACCGGGCTCGACGCGCGAAGAGGTCGAGGCGGCAGCCAGGGCCGCACGCATTCACGACTTCATCGTCGCCACGCCGAAGGGCTACGACACGCCGGTGGGCGAGCGCGGGCTCAAGTTGTCGGGCGGTGAAAAGCAGCGCGTGGCCATCGCGCGCACGCTGCTCAAGAACCCGCCGATCGTGATCTTCGACGAGGCCACCTCGGCGCTCGATTCGGCCAACGAGCGCGCCATCCAGAGCGAATTGAAAAGCGCTGCGCAGAACAAGACCACGCTGGTCATCGCGCACAGACTGTCGACGGTGGTCGATGCGCACGAGATCCTCGTGCTCGAAAGCGGTGTCATCGTCGAACGCGGCACGCATGCCGATCTGCTGGAGCGCAAGGGCAAGTACGCCCAGATGTGGACCTTGCAAAAGATCGAAGCGGCACCGGTGGTGCTTTGAATATTTTTCGCCATCCTTCCAGGAGCTGAATCAACAATGTCCGAGAAGATTTCCGTGTTGTCGCTCAACACGCTGTCGAGCGAGCATCAGGGTCGCATCGCCGAGCTTTACGACTTGACCTACGCGCCGACGAACGAAGAGCGCGCAGCCGCCATCGCGGCACACGGGCCGAAGTTTCGCGCCGTGCTCACCATCGGCGTGCTCGGGCTGACGGCCGCCGAGATGAACGCGATGCCGGCGCTCGAAGTGGTGTGCTGCATGGGCGCGGGCTACGAGCTGGTCGACGTCGACGCGGCGCGTGCGCGGGGCATCGCGCTGGCCAACGGCCAGGGCACCAACGACGATTGCGTGGCCGACCACGCCTTCGGGCTCCTGATCGGCGCGGTGCGTGGCTTTCACATGCTCGACCGGTTGTGCCGCGAAGGCGTCTGGCGTCTGGCGATCCCGCAGCCGCCCAACGTGTCGGGCAAGCGGCTCGGCATCCTCGGCATGGGCACCATCGGCGAGAAGATTGCCAAACGCGCCGCCGGCTTCGACATGACCATCGGCTATCACAACCGCAAGCCGAAAGAGGGCTCGCCGCACCGCTACTTCGACAACCTGAAAGCACTGGCCGAATGGTCCGACATGTTGGTCTGCGCGGCACCGGGCGGCGCGGCGACGAAGCACATCGTCGATGCCGAAGTGCTCGACGCGCTGGGGCCGAAGGGCTTCCTGGTCAACATCGGCCGCGGCAGCATCGTTGACACCGAGGCGCTGGCGACGGCGCTGCGCGATGGCCGCCTCGGAGGCGCCGGCATCGATGTGTACGAAAGCGAACCGAAGCGTCCTGAAGCATTGATCGGGCTCGATAACCTGATCCTCACACCGCATCTGGCGGGCTGGTCGCCGGAGGCCACCGAGGCGTCGTTCAAGCGCTTCCTGGAAAACGTCGAAGGGCATTTCGCCGGGCGCGGCGTGGTCACGCCCATTTGAGGGGCGCGCCGCTTTGGGCGCTCATGCCCAAAGAACATAATCCGCTTCCATGGAAACCAAGTGGCTCGAAGACTTCGTCAGCTTGGCTGAAACCCGCAGCTTCAGCCGCTCCGCCCAACTGCGGCACGTGACGCAACCGGCGTTTTCGCGCCGCATCCAGGCGCTGGAGGGATGGGCCGGTACCGATCTCGTCGACCGCACCTCGTACCCCACGCGGCTGACACCTGCGGGGCAGACTTTGTATGGCCAGGCCATCGAAATGCTGCAGGGCCTGCAGAGCACCCGCGCCATGCTGCGCGGCCATTCGGCGGCGGCGCACGACGTCATCGAATTCGCCGTGCCGCACACGCTGGCGTTCACTTTTTTTCCGGCCTGGGTGACCAGCCTGCGCTCGGAGTTCGGGCCGCTCAAGAGCCGGCTGATCGCGCTCAACGTGCATGACGCGGTGCTTCGGCTGGTCGAAGGCAGTTGCGACTTGCTCATCGCCTATCAACATCCGTCGCTGCCGCTGCAACTCGATGCCAATCGGTATGAGCAGGTGAGCCTGGGGGAAGAGGTCATGGCGCCGTGGGTCAAGCCCGACGCCGATGGCGCGCCGCGCTGGCGCCTGCCGGGCCGGCCTGGGCAGCCGTTGCCGTATCTGGGTTACGCGCCGGGGGCCTATCTGGGGAGCATGGTCGACCAGTTGCTGAAGAGTTCGGCGACGCCGATCCATCTCGACCGTGTGTATGAAACCGACATGGCCGAAGGTTTGAAGGCGATGGCGCTCGAAGGCCATGGCATCGCCTTCTTGCCTTACAGCGCGGTAAGAAAAGAAGTGCGCGCGCGCAAGCTGGTCAGCGCCTTGCCGCCCGAGATCGACACGCTCGAAGTCACGATGGAAATCCGGGCCTACCGCGAAACGCCGACCGCACCGTCAGCGGCGAAGACCGGCCGGGGCAAAGCCGCTGCCGAGGCGAGCGTGCAACCCAAGACGGCGGCCGACGCGCTCTGGGCGTATCTGGTGTCGCGGCAGCCGGCGCCGTGATGTTCAGGGCGCGCAGAAATCATGAGGGATGCGCATAACGAGGCCCGCAAATGGCATTGGCCCTGGTTGCGTCTCGTCCTACAGTGGTGCCAATTTCCTTCAGCGTGTGTGCAGGCACAAAGACTGCTTAGTTGTTTGTGATCAACTGAGTACCGCCTGACCGCACCAAGGCGATGCGAACGGCGATGGGCAAGGCTGGCGGTGGTGCACTGTGCACCGGGTTGGCCCGGGTGTTCCCGAAAACGTGAATGCCTAAAATTTAGTTGGTTTTCTTTCGGTTTTCTTTCAGGAGTGGATTAAATGAAAAAGCAAATAGTGGTGACGGCAATCTCGATGCTGCTCGCAGGTGGGGCATTTGCACAGGCCAACGACACGCTGGCCAAGATCAAGGCAGCAGGCAGCATCACGGAAGGTGTTCGCGAATCGTCGGGCCTCTCGTACACGCTGGGCAACGGGCAGTACACGGGCTTCCATTACGACGTCTGCGCCAACATCATCAAAGACCTCGAAAAGACGATGGGCAAGAAGCTCGAAACCAAGTACCAGCCGGTCACTTCGCAGAACCGTGTGCCGCTGGTGCAAAACGGCACCGTCGACATCGAGTGCGGCTCGACCACCAACAACGCCACGCGCGCCAAGGATGTGTCATTTGCCGTCACCACGTACGTCGAAGAAGTGCGCATCGCGGTCAAGGCAAATTCGGGCATCACGTCCATCAAGGACCTGAACGGCAAGACCGTCGCGACGACCACGGGCACGACCTCGGTTCAGACCTTGCGCAAGAACGAACGCGCTGGCGGCATCGACTTCAAGGAGCTCTACGGCAAGGACCATTCCGACAGCTTCCTGCTGCTCGAATCGGGCCGCGCAGATGCTTTCGTGATGGACGGGTCCATCCTGGCGTCGAACATCGCCAAGGCCAAGACGCCTTCCGATTACAAGATCGTCGGCGAAGTGCTGAGCGTCGAACCCATCGCGATCATGATCCGCAAGGACGACCCTGCGTTCAAGAAGGCAGTGGACGACAGCATCAAGGCGCAGATCAAGAGCGGCGAGCTCGCCAAGCTGTGGGACAAGTGGTTCATTCAGGCCATTCCGCCCGCCAACGTGAAGATCGGCCTGCCGCTTTCCGACGCGACCAAGGCAGCGTGGGCCAACCCGAACGACAAGCCAATGGAAGACTACGCGAAGAAGTAATTCGCCTCCCCTGAAACATCGCGCCACGCCCACCCTTTCGGTGGGCGTTTTTCAATACGGCGCGTCAGAACAATGAACGAGGAACAGGAGCGCTTCGATGGGATCGAACTGGGATTGGCAGGTCTTCTTGACGGACCCGGGTGGCAAGTACCCAACTTACTTGCAATGGATGCTCTCCGCTTGGGGCTGGACCGTGTCCGTCTCCATATTGGCGTTGATCGTCGCGCTCGTCATGGGCTCGCTGATCGGCATCATCCGCACCTTGCCCGACAGCCCCTGGCTGGTTCGACTGGGCAACGCGTGGGTCGAGCTCTTTCGCAACATTCCGCTGCTGGTGCAGATCTTTCTCTGGTATCACGTCATCCCGGCTTTGATTCCTGTCATGAAGGGCGTGCCACCCTTCGTGCTGGTGGTGCTGGCACTGGGCTTCTTCACCTCGGCCCGCATCGCCGAGCAGGTTCGCTCCGGCGTTCAGGCGTTGCCCAAGGGACAGCGTTACGCGGGCATGGCGGTCGGCTTCACGACGCCGCAGTACTACCGCTACGTTCTGCTGCCAATGGCCTACCGGATCATCCTGCCGCCGCTCACCAGCGAGACGATGAACATCTTCAAGAATTCATCGGTGGCGTTCGCGGTGTCTGTGACCGAACTCACCATGTTCGCGATGCAGGCGCAGGAAGAAACATCGCGCGGCATCGAGGTCTATCTTGCCGTGACGGTGCTCTATGTGATCTCGGCTTTTGCGATCAACCGCATCATGGCGTTCATCGAAAAGAAGACGCGTGTACCGGGCTTCATCGTGTCGGCCAGCGCTGGCGGAGGTCACTAGCATGATGAATCTCGACCTGTCCTTCTACAACTGGGACATCATCAGCAAGTTCGTCCTGAAGGGCTTCTACTTCAGCATCATGCTGACCATCGTGGCCACCATCGGCGGCGTGCTGTTCGGCACCGTGCTGGCGCTGATGCGGCTCTCGGGCAAGAAATTTCTCGACTTACCCGCCACGCTCTACGTCAACGGCATGCGCAGTATTCCGCTGGTGATGGTGATCCTTTGGTTCTTCCTTCTTGTACCGGCCGCGTTCTATTCCACCTTCGGTGGCTGGGGCGCCAACTACCGCTCGGAAATCTCGGCGGTCATTACCTTCATCGCTTTCGAGGCGGCGTACTTCAGTGAAATCATGCGGGCGGGCATCCAGTCGATTCCGCGCGGCCAGGTGCATGCGGGCCAGGCGGTCGGTATGACCTACGGCCAGAACATGAAGCTGGTCGTGCTGCCGCAAGCGTTCCGCAACATGCTGCCGGTGCTGCTGACGCAGACCATCATCCTGTTTCAGGACACCTCGCTGGTGTACGCCATTGGCGCCTACGACATGCTCAAGGGCTTCGAGACGGCCGGCAAGAATTTTGGCCGGCCTATCGAGGCTTACCTCCTCGCCGCCGTCGTGTACTTTGCCATGTGCTATGCGCTCTCCTTCTGCGTCAAGCAGCTGCACAAGAAGATCGCCATCATTCGCTGACCTGGAGATAAAAGATGTCTGAAAACATGATCGAAATCAAGAACGTATCCAAGTGGTACGGCCCGGTTCAGGTGCTGAACGAATGCTCCGTCAACATCGCCAAGGGCGACGTGGTGGTGGTATGCGGCCCGTCGGGTTCCGGCAAGTCGACGCTTATCAAGACGGTGAACGCACTCGAGCCTTTTCAAAAGGGCGAGATCACCGTCAACGGTATTGCCCTTCACGACCCCAAGACGAACCTTCCCAAGCTTCGCTCCAAGGTCGGCATGGTGTTCCAGCACTTCGAACTGTTCCCCCATCTGTCGGTGACCGAGAACCTGACGATCGCGCAGATCAAGGTGCTGGGCCGCAGCCCTGCCGAAGCCAAGACGCGCGGCATGAAGATGCTCGACCGCGTGGGTTTGATGGTCCACAAGGACAAGTTCCCGGGCCAGCTCTCCGGTGGACAGCAGCAACGCGTGGCGATCGCCCGCGCGCTGAGCATGGACCCGATCGTGATGCTGTTCGACGAGCCGACGTCCGCCCTCGACCCCGAGATGGTCGGTGAGGTGCTCGACGTGATGGTGACGCTCGCCAAGGAAGGCATGACCATGATGGTCGTGACGCATGAAATGGCGTTCGCCCGCAAGGTTGCGAGCCGCGTGATCTTCATCGACGTAGGCGGCCGCATCCTGGAAGACTGCGCCAAGGACGAGTTCTTCAGCCATCCTGAGAACCGTCAGCCGCGGACGAAGGATTTCTTGAACAAGATCCTGCAGCACTAGCTCGCCCCCAGGTCGCTGCGCACTTCGTGTCGCTGCTCCCACCCCCTGCCGGGGGCGACACCAGCGGCCCGGCGGAGCCGGTTCCGCGGTGTCTCACCAACAAAAAGCCCCGCTGTGCGGGGCTTCTGTTTTGCGGGATCATGGTTGCTTTCGATGCCAATTGTCGGCACGGTTTCTGCTGCTTAATCTTTATGACCGAAACACTTTTTCCGACGCTCGCTGCCTCCGCCACTTCTGCTACCCCCGCTGCCTCCATCGCCATCGACTCGGAGCGGCTTTGGCAATCGCTGATGACGCTCGCGCAAATCGGTGCGACGGACAAGGGCGGCGTGTGCCGTCTTGCGCTGACCGATCTCGACCGGCAGGGGCGCGAGCTGTTCGTGCAGTGGGCGACCGAGGCCGGTTGCACGGTGCGCGTCGACGCCATCGGCAACATCTTCGCGCGCCGTGCGGGGCAAGACGCATCGCTTCCGGCGGTGGCCACTGGCAGCCACATCGACACGCAGCCGACCGGCGGCAAGTTCGATGGCAACTACGGCGTGCTGGCGGGGCTCGAGGTGTTGCGCACGCTGAACGACGCTGGCATACGCACCGTGGCGCCGCTGGAGATCTGCGTCTGGACCAACGAAGAGGGCTCGCGCTTCGTGCCGGTGATGATGGGCTCGGGTGTCTATGCCAGCGCCTTCACGCTCGACCACGCCTTGACCGCCGCGGACCGCGAAGGCGTCACCGTGGCCGACGCGTTGAAAAGCATCGGTTTCGACGGCAAGGATGCGGCATCGGTGGAGGCCGGCGCACCGCGCTTCGGCGCGTACTTCGAGGCCCACATCGAACAAGGGCCGGTGCTCGAAGACGCCGACATTCCGCTTGGCGTGGTGACGGGTGCGCTCGGCCAGCGCTGGTACGACGTGGTCGTGACCGGCCAGGAAGCCCATGCGGGCCCGACGCCGATGGGCTTGCGCCGCGATGCGCTGCAGGGCGCCACCGGATTGATGCAGACCGTCAACAACATCGCGATGAACGAGCAACCCAACGGCCGCGGCACCGTCGGCTACGTTCAGGTACACCCCAACTCGCGCAACGTGATTCCGGGGCGTGTGACCTTCACTGTCGATTTTCGTCATCCGGACGACGCAGGGTTGAGCCGAATGGACGCCGCCTTGCGCAAAGCCTGCGCTGCTCTCGGAGTCGATGGCCGACTCGAGGTGACCGTGGCGCAGACGGTGTACTTTCCGCCCGTCAAGTTCGCCGAGCAGCTGGTGCGCGCGGTACGCGACGGCGCCGCGCGCGCAGGGCTCGCGCATCAGGACATCGTGAGCGGCGCCGGCCACGACGCTGTGTACGTCGCCCGCGTCGCGCCGGCGGCGATGATCTTCGTGCCGTGCAAGGACGGCATCTCGCACAACGAGATCGAAGACGCCAAGCCCGAGCATCTGGCCGCGGGTTGCAACGTGCTGCTGCACGCGATGCTCGACCAGGCCGGCATCGCTGCATGAAACTGATCGCGCAGCCGCTCACCGCCGACGGCTTTGCGCCCTACGGCACGATGATCGCGGTGCATGACGATTTCGAGGGTGGTCGGCTCATCAACGGCGGTACGACGCGCCGCTTCGATCTGATCGACGATCTGCACTTGGGTGCCGACGGCGGGCGGCCCGTGCTCGCATTGTTCCGAGCACAGGCCCGCAGCTTTCCACATGCGGTGACGGAGATGGAACGGCACGCACTCGGCAGCCAGACCTTCGTGCCGATGGGTGGTCAGAGACGCTTCGTGATCGTGGTCGCTCGGGCGGGTGCGGCGCCGAGTGCCAATGCGTTGACCGCCTTCGTCACCGATGGTCGTCAAGGGGTCATGCTCGCGCCGGGCACATGGCATCACGCGCTGTTGGCTGTGGACGCGGGGGATTTCGTCGTGGTGGAGCGAGTCGCTGCCACGGTCGATTGCGATGTATCCGATGTGAACCCGACCGTTAGCGTGACGTGGGCTGGTTAAGTTCGTGAGGCGTCCTGGCGCTGACGACCTTCCCGTCAAGTGCTCGCTATGTCGCGATGCGCTCAGCCAGTGCAATCAACGACCGGTCCGAGCCCGCCGGTCCAAGCAACGAAATACCCAGCGGTGCGCCATCGCGTTTTGCCAGCGGCATCGACAACTGAGGAAAGCCGCTGAGCCCTGCAACGCACAGCATGCGGATCGCCTTGTTGCGGTAGTCCTCGAGGCTTGCGTCGGTGGCCGCGCGCAGCGGTGCAATGTCGGGCATCGTCGGCATCAGCAGCACGCCGTCATTGCCGAGCAGCTCGGTCAGCTTGGTCTTGAAGGCGGTACGGAAGACGCGGGCCTTGCTGACTTGTTCGTCCGTGACATCGCGTGACCAGGCGAAGCGCTCGGCGACGCCGGGACCGAGTGGCGGCGCGTAGCGCTCGATCAACGGGCCATCGGTGAGCCATGCTTCGCGCGCTTGCACGTAGCGAAAGTTCCAGTACATCGCGTCCCATGACTCGAGCGCGATCTCCACGGGCTCGGCTTGCCCGAGCACCGACTGAACCTGCTTCGTCACCTCGTCGAGCGCCTCGACCACCGGCGCGTCGAGCATTGCCCAGATGTCTTCGGGCCACAGCATGCGAACGGTGTCGGGCAGCGGGTGTGCATCGTCACCCAACAGCACCTCACCCACTCGCGCGAAGGTGCCGACGTCGCGCGCGAACCAGCCCACCGTGTCGAGGCTCGGCGAAAGATCGAGTACCGCCTCGAGGCTGATGCGGCCGTGCGTCGGTCGGATGCCGTACAGGTTGCAATGATTCGCCGGCGCGCGCACCGAGCCGCCGGTGTCGCTGCCGAGGGCGAAGTCGCACAGGCTCGACGACACCGCCGAGGCCGAGCCGGACGACGAGCCGCCAGTGATGCGGGCCTTCGCGGCACCGTTGATCGGTGCACCGAAGTGCGCGTTGTTGCCGTTCATCGAAAACGCGAGTTCGTCGGTCACGGTCTTGCCGACGAAGCGTGCACCGGCATCGAGCAGTTTCTGCACCGACGGCGCAGTGCGCGTCTTGATGCCGGACATCGCCAGCACGATCGGACTGCCGCCGCCGGTCGGGTAGCCGGCCACGTCGTACAGGTCTTTGACCGCGAAGCTGAGATCGGCGAGCGAGCCGGTGGCTGCGCGCGGCACGGCGACATCGGGATAGGGAACGAAGGCGTGGGCAGGGTCGTGCAGTGGCATGGTCTAGGCTCCTTTGGAAATCACACGGCAACAGGCGCAACAGGCGCAATCGCCGCCGCCTGATCCGTGTGGATGCACCGCGCATGATGCCCCGGTGCGACTTCGATCGACGGCGGCTGCGCGGCGCGGCAGGCATCGGTCGCCAGCGCACACCGCGCGGCGAACGCGCAGCCGGGTGGCAAATCGGACAGGTCGGGCGGCGCACCGCCGATCGTCTCCAGCCTCACGCCCCGCGCCATCGCACCTTCGGCGCGGCTCTTCAGCAAAGCGATCGTGTACGGATGCCGCGGCGTCCGGATGAGGTCGCGTGCAGTGCCTTCTTCGACGATGCGGCCGGCGTACATCACCGCGATGCGGTCGGCCACTTCGACCGCCGCGCCGATGTCGTGCGTGACGAAGATGACCGACAGGCCCAGGTCGCGCTGCAGGTCGCGCAACAGCAAAAGAATCTGGATCTGCACCGTGGCATCGAGTGCAGTGGTGGGCTCGTCGGCCAGCAGCACCTTCGGGTTGCAGGCGAGCGCCAGCGCGATCATCGCGCGCTGGCGCATACCGCCGGACATCTCGTGCGGGTAGGCCGAGAGGCGCCGTTGCGGACTCGGGATGCGCACCTTATCGAACAGCGCCAGCGCACGTGCCGCCGCTTCGGACCGGCTCGCACCGTCGTGTCGGCGAATCGTTTCGATGATCTGTGCACCGACCGTGTAGACCGGGTCGAGCGCGAGCAACGGCTCCTGGAAGATCATCGCGACTTCTTTGCCGCGCATGTCCGGCAGCGCGCGTGGGCTCATGCCGAGCACGTCTTGCCCGTTGACTTCGAGCTTGCCGGTGATGCGTGTGCTGCGCTCGTTGTGCAGCCGCATCACGGTGCGCAGCGTGACGCTTTTGCCGGAGCCCGACTCGCCGATGAGCGCGACGACTTCGCCTTGCTGCAGCTGCAGGTCGACGCCGTTGACGGCCTCGATCTTCTTGCCGGGTGCGATGAAGTTGACGCGCAGGTCTTTGAGTTCGACGGCGAGGCCGGCGACCTTGGTCGATGCGTCAGACATGCGCCGGCTCCGCTGTTGCGGCTGTCGCGGCTGTCGCAGCATGCAGCGCCGCGGGTTCTGGCATGTCCGGAAAGTCCGCCGTCGGCACATAGCCCGAGCCCGGCTGCCAGCGCAAGCACGCCACGCCATGGCCCGGCGCCGTCTCCGCAAAGGCCGGCATCTTCTGGCTGCACACCGCCTGCGCGAACGCACATCGCGTGTGAAAGCGGCAACCCGATGGTGGATCGATCGGGTTCGGTGGATCGCCCGACAAAGGCGCCTCCGTCGTGCGCTGCATCGGATCGCCGCTCGGCATCGAGCGCAGCAGCGCCCGTGTGTACGGATGGCGCGGCGCATCGAACACCTGCGCCGATGTGCCGATCTCGACCACCTGGCCGAGGTACATCACCAGCACGCGGTCCGACATGTAGCGCACCACGTGCAGGTCGTGGCTGATGAAGAGATAGGTCAGGCCGAAGTCGCGCTTCAGGTCTTCGAGCAGGTTGAGCACCTGCGCTTCGACGGATTTGTCGAGGGCGGACACCGCCTCGTCGAGGATCACCAGCCGCGGCTCCAGCGCCAGCGCACGCGCGATGTTCACTCGCTGTCGCTGACCGCCCGACAGCTCGTGTGGATAGCGCCCCGCGAAACGCGCCGGGTCGAGCCCGACGCGCGCCAGCAGGTCGTGCGCGCGGTTGAGCGCATCGCGGCCCGACACGCCGTGCACCGTCGGCCCGAAGGCGACCGAGTCCTCGATCGTCATGCGCGGGTTCAGCGACGAGTAGCTGTCCTGGAACACCATCTGCGTCTGGCGCCGGAAGTCGCGCAACGGCAGATCGCGTGCGCCGACCGTCGCGCCATCGAAGACCAGCTCGCCGCTGTCCTGCACGATGAGCTGCATCAGGATGCGTGCGGTGGTCGACTTGCCGCAGCCGGATTCGCCGACCACGCCCAGCGTTTCGCCTTTGAGAATTTCGAAGCTCACGCCATCGACCGCACGCACGGCCGGCTTGGGACCGCGGCCGAACCCGAACCCGCTGCGCTTCAGCGGAAAGTGCTTCTTCAGGTCCTGCACGCGCATGAGCGGCTGGCGCGGCCCGCCGACGTCGGCATTGCTGCCGGCCTTAGTCATTGCTTCACCTCCATAGCCGCGCGCAGGCCATCGGCCAGCATGTTGAACGACACCGAGGTGATGAAGATCAGCACGCCGGGAAGTGCAGCGATGAGCGGCTGGCTGTAGATGGCAGTGCGCAGGGTGTTGAGCATCAGGCCCCATTCGGGTTGCGGCGGTTTCACGCCGAGGCCGAGAAACGACAGGCCTGAAGCCAGGATCATCGACACTGAAATGAGACTGGTCGAGTACACGAAGATCGGCCCAATCACGTTGCCGAAAACATGCCGCCGCACGATCGTGAAGGCCGGCGCACCGGATGCGCGCGCCGCATCGACGTAGTCACTGCGCCGCACCTGCGTCGTCACGCTTTCTGCGATGCGCGCGATCTGCGGCACGAACACGACGGTCAGCGAAATGAGCGCGTTGGTGATGCCGGCGCCGAGCGCGCCCGAGAGCGCGATGGCCAGCAGCACCGACGGAAAGGCATACAGCACGTCGATGCACCGCATGATGACGGTGTTGACCTTGCCGCCCGCATAGCCGGCCAGGATTCCGACGCCGCTGCCGATGACGAAAGCCATGATCACCGGCGCGATCCCCATGAAGAGCGAGAGTCGGCCACCGAGCATCAGGCGCGACAGCATGTCGCGCCCCAGCTCGTCGGTGCCCAGCGGAAAGCCCGACGTGCCGACCGACCGCAAGCGCTTGAACATCGAGGTCGCGAACGGGTCGCTCGGCATGATCCACGGCGCCAGCAGTGCGACGAGGATCAGCAGCGCGATGATGCCGGCGGCGGTCATCGCGATCGGATTGCGCACGAGGCGGCGCAAGACATTGGCGCCGTGGCTGGCGGAGCGCACGGCGTGGGTGAGTTGGACCGGCAGTGTGCCGGCCGTCGGGGAGCCAGGTGCGGTGACAGAAGTCGTCGACATGGCTTCAGGCCCTCTCGATGCGAGGATCGAACAAGGTCTGCAACACGTCGACCAGCAGATTGAGTGCAACGAAGAACAGTGCGAGCACGAGGATGGTTCCCTGCAGCAGCGGCAGGTCGCGCTGGAAGATCGCCTGGTTCAGCAGAAAGCCGGTGCCCGGCCAGGCGAACACGGTCTCGATCAATATCGATCCGCCGAGCAGGTAGCCGAGCTGCAGGCCCATGACCGCGAGGGCCGTTGGTGCGCAGTTCTTGACGACGTGCCTGAACACGCCGAATTCGCTCAGCCCGCGCGCACGCAGGCCGATCACGAACTCCTGCGACAGGATGTCCGCCACCAGCGCACGCACGGTGCGCGCGACGATGCCCATCGGAATGAACGACATGGTGACGGCGGGAAGGATGAGGAACTTGATGTGTTCAACGTCCCACTTCCACAGCGCAGAACCGTCAGGTCCGGCGCCGGTGGCCGGCAGCCACATGAGCTTGGCCGAGAAGATGATGACGAGCACCATGCCGAGCCAGTAGTGCGGCAGGCTGACGCCGATCACCGAGATGAAAGAGGCCGCGCGGTCCATCCACGAGTTGCGAAAGTAACCCGCGACGAAGCCGAACAGCGAACCGAAGGCAAAGCCGATGAGCGTCGCCAGCGCGGCGATCATGAAGGTGTTGCCAACAGCCTTGAAAACCTCCTGCGTGACCGGACGCGCCGTCGCGATGGAGGTGCCGAGGTCGCCGTGCAAGGCCCGCCAGATCCACAGGCCGAACTGCACGGGCCACGGCTTGTCGAAGCCGTAGATCTTCATCATCTGCTGCTGCAGGTCGGCCGAGGCATCGGCCGGCAGGATCGACACCAGAGGATCGCCCGGCGCGATGTGCACCAGCATGAAGCAAAGGAACGACACGCCCAGCATGATGGGCAGGGCGTAGCCGATGCGGCGCAAGAGATAAGAAATCATGGGGCGCCGCGAGCTGGGGGCGAGCTCAATCCATGCTCATCGTTGCCAGGTCGATGAACCAGCTCTGCGGCTGTACCACGCCCTTGATTTTCGGCGACAGCGCGCGCGGTCCGACGTCGTGAGCGACGAACAGGAACGGGGCCTCGTCGACGATCTTCGCGTGCAGGTTGGCCAGTGCGACGTCGCGCTGCTTCTCGTCGAAGGTGGTGCGGGCCTTGTCGACCAGTGCATCGACTTCCGGGTTGCTGAAGTAGCCCCAGTTGTTCGACACCGGCGGGAAGGCCTTGGTGCTGACGAAGCGGACCATCGCGAAGAACGGGTCCATGGTCGCAGCGCTCACGTTGGTGGCGTGCGCACCGTGGGCGCCCGGGTCCTTCGCGCCGAGGCGCCAGCTGGAGAACAACGTGTTCCATTCGACGACGTCGAACTGCACGTCGAAGTAGCACTCCTTCAGGCTTTGCTGGATGAATTCATTCATCGGCAGCGGCTGCATCTGGCCCGAGCCCGATGCCGAGGTCTGCACCTTGACCTTGACCGGCTTGCTTGCAGAGTAGCCCGCTTCGGTCATCAGCTTCTTGGCGGCGGAGGGGTCGTACTTGATCTGGAAGGTCGGGTTGCCGCGCCACGGATTGCCGGGCTCGGCCACGCCGGTGGCCTCGACCATCAGGCCACCGAGCAGCTCTTTCATGGCGGTGCGGTTCAGGCACAGGTTGGCGGCGTAGCGCACCTTCTTGTCGGCGAAGGGCGAGTCCGGGAGCATCGAGAACTGCCATGGCCAGAGGTGCGGCTGCAGGTTGGAGTACAGCTTGAAGCCGCGGCCCTTGATGGCTTCGAGCGCATCCGGTGCGGGGGCTTCGATCCAGTCGACCTGGCCCGACAACAACGCTGCGGTGCGCGAGCTCGCCTCAGGCAACGGGAGCATCACGACGCGGTCGATCTTGGGGCGACGGGCGGCGTCCCAGTAGTCCGGGTTCTTCACGATTTCAAGGCGTTCGCGCGGCACGAACTTCGATGCCTTGAACGGGCCGGTGCCGGAGAAATCGACGGCAAAAGCGGTCCAAGCGGCCTTGCTTCGCTCGGCCTTGTCGGTCACGGTGGCGGGCAGGGCGGCCAGCTTCTTTTCCCACTGCACGGGCGAGGCCATGAAGAGGTTGGTGAGGTTGATCGGCAAGAACGAATCGGGCTCCGACGTGGTGAGCTCGACCGTCAGGTCGTCGATCTTGCGGGCAGTGCGCAGCGTCGGCATGCGCGATGCGGTCACGCCGATCTGCGCGGGGTCGAACTGGGGTGCGTCCTTGCGAAGTACCTTGTCGACGTTCCACACCACGGCGTCGGCATTGAAGGGCGAGCCGTCGTGGAACTTGACGCCCGGGCGCAGCTTGAACACCCACTTGGTGCGGTCGGAGGCATCGACGGCCCACGAAAGCGCCAGGTCGGGAATCACGACGCTGGCCTTGGTGGCCGACGTCAGGTCCCATTGCGTGAGGCTGTCGTACATCGGAATGCCGGTGAAGCGATTGCCTTCGTAACCTTGATCGGGCTGGCCCGAGGTGCGCGGAATATCGCCCGCCGTCATGGCGATGCGCATGACTTTTTCCTGGGCGAGCACTGCAGTGCTGATGAGCGACAGCGCGGCTACCAGCAGCGCGCCCGAGCGGACGCCGAAGCCATGGCCGAGGCCACGGCGTGGTGCGGCAATGCGGGTCGGCGAAGTAGGGGTGTTCATGAAGAGCGACCTTTGAGTTTCGGAATGCCTTTGTTCAAGCAAGCGACATGCCAATCGAATCGCCCTGATGAAATCGATAGTCGATATTGAAGAATCAATTTGGTGCGCGATGCGAATGGGTGCGGTGCGGCGACTCAGTGCGCGATAGCGCTCGCGATGGCACGGGCGCATTCGATGACCATCGGCGCGAGCTTCTTGCGTGCGTCTTCCATGGTCCAGCGGCTGGTCGGCGGCGACAGGTGCACCGCGCCCAGCGCGTCGCCTTGTCGGTTGAGGATCGGTGCGCCGATGCCCATGTCGCCGAGGAAGAGTTCTTCGGCGTTGGTCGCGTAGCCGACGCGACGGCATTCGGCGATGCGCGCCATGATGGGTTTGATGTCGGTCAACGTGGACGGGGTGCGAGCCGGGCGCGGCGCCATTTGCAACAGCGCCAGCACCTGGTCGTCGGGCAAGCTGCTGAGCCACGCCCGGCCCGAGCTGGTGCAGTACATCGGAATGCGCATGCCGACGGGCGTCAGCACCGGAATGAACTTCGATGTCATGAGCTGCGCGACGTAGACCATCTCCGCGCCGACAGGCTCGGTCACGCTTGCGGTCTCTCCGCTCGCGTTCGCCAGCTGCGACAGGTACGGGTGCGCGCTCTTGATGAGCGCATTGCCTGCCAGGTAATTGAAGCCGAGCTCGATGGTGCGCGGCAGCAGCTGAAAACGCCGCGTCTGCGGATGCTTGCCGATGTAGCCCAGCACCTGCAGGGTGTGCACCGTGCGCTGCGCCGAGCCCTTGCTCATGTCGGTGCGCTCGGCGAGTTCGGCCAGCGTCATGGTGCGATGCGCATCGTCGAAAGCGCGCAGCACCGCGAGACCTTTTTCCAGCGACTGGTTGAAGAGTGGGTCGGAGTCCGGCGCGGGCGCCGCGGCAGGCGGCGGCGATGCGGGTGGTGCTGCCCGACGTGTGGGCTTGGTTGTCATTGAATCTGGATACCGCTGAATCGGTAATCGATTTGAAGGTGCATCGCTCGAGCAGGTTCCGTGCCGGGTGTACCTCGCTCCGGGACAAGGCCAGACGACAATGCCGGACCATGACCAGCATCTCCTCCCTCACGATCACGCGCCCCGACGACTGGCACCTCCATGTGCGCGACGGCGCCGCGCTCGAAGCCGTGGTGCCGCACTCGGCACGCCAGTTCGGCCGCGCGCTCATCATGCCCAACCTGCGTCCTCCCGTGACCACTGCAGAGCAGGCGCTCGCGTACCGCGACCGCATCCGCGCGGCCGTGCCGGCCGGCGTCGACTTCGAGCCGGTGATGTCGCTCTACCTCACCGACAAACTGCCGCCCGACGAAATCGCCCGCGCCGCCGAAGCCGGCGTGCGCGCGCTGAAGCTGTACCCGGCCGGCGCCACCACCAACAGCGATGCAGGCGTGACCGACATCCGCCACACCTACAAGACGCTCGAGGCCATGCAGAAGCACGGCTTGCTCTTGCTGATCCACGGCGAAGTGACCGACCCCGCCATCGATCTGTTCGACCGCGAGGCGGTCTTCATCGATCGCGTGATGATCCCGTTGCGGCGCGACATGCCCGAGCTCAAGGTCGTATTCGAGCACCTGACGACGAAAGAGGGCGCGCATTACGTTCGCGATGCCGATCGATTCACCGCCGCCACCATCACCGCCCATCACCTGCTCTACAACCGCAACGCCATCTTCACCGGTGGCATTCGCCCGCACTACTACTGCCTTCCGGTGCTCAAGCGCGAAACGCATCGCGTGGCACTGGTCGAAGCAGCGACCAGCGGGAGCGACCGCTTCTTTCTCGGCACCGACAGCGCACCGCACGCTGCGGCCCTGAAAGAAAACGCCTTCGGCTGCGCCGGCTGCTACACCGCGCTCACTGCGATCGAGTTGTACGCCGAAGCCTTCGACGCCGTCGGCGCCATCGACAAGCTCGAAGGCTTCGCCAGCTTTCACGGCGCGGATTTCTATGGCCTGCCGCGCAACGCCGGCACCATCACGCTGAAGCGCGAGCCCTGGACCGTGCCGGAAGAAGTACCGTACGGCGAGGCCACGGTGAAGCCACTGCGCGGCGGCGAAACCCTCAACTGGAAGCTGGCATGACCCCCACTCCCCGCGTCATGCTGCTGATCGACGCCGACAACGTTTCGTCCGATGTCATCGAGCAGGCCGCGCAACGCACGATGGCCGTGTACGGCGCCATTCACGTGCGCCGCGCCTATTGCAACGCCGAGACCGCGCTGAAGCAGCAGGCGCTGTTCAAGCGCTTGTCGGTGCGGCCGATGGTCAACATCTCGGCCGGCAAGAACAGCACCGACATCGCACTCGCGGTCGATGCCATCGACCTGGTCATCGCCGAACGCCCGCACGTCGTCGTGCTGGTGTCGTCCGACTCCGACTTCGCGCCGCTAGTGATCCGCCTGCGCGAAAAAGGCTGCCGCGTGTGTGGCATCGGACAGCAGGGCAAGACGGGCGAAGAGACGATTGGCGTGTACGACGAGTTCATCGACCTGGCGCACAAGAGTGCGTCGTTGGCGACAACGCGTGTGGCGTCGGCCGCGGCTCCACGCGCGGCTGCAGCTCCGCGTCAACCAGCGCGAAAGGCAGCGTCGAACCGTTCGGCTGCCAAGTTTTCCGACGAGGCATCGCAGGCCGAAGAACTCCCGGTTGCCCGAGCTACGTCGCCTGCACCGAACGCACAGAGCACACCAGTCGCTCCACGTGCGCCCGCAGCGCCCCGCAAAACTGCGAGCCGCTCCGCCGCCCGCAAGAACGCGCCCGTGAAAGTGTCCGCACCTTCCGAGGCGGCGGAGTTCATCCTGAACGCCGCGCCTGCGTTGCGCAATGGCACCGACGTGCCGCTCAACGATGTCGCGAAGGCACTGCGCACGGCAGGACTGCTCGGCAAGCACGGCAGCTCGCTCAAGCTCTTCGACAAGCTCACCGACGAGTTCGCCGTGCTGCAGCACCCGGACAGGATTCGATGGACCGGCGGCCCGACCCGCTGAACCTGTCCGGGGTCGACTGGGCCCGGCCCTGGCTGGCGCACTGTCGCGACATCGGTCAGGCAGTGGCCCAGTCATCGCAGAAAACCTCCGTGGCGCAGGCGTTGCAAGCGGTCTCGTTCGGTATGCCGATCGATACTGGCGGTATGGGCGGGCTCTGCGCTCCGGCCTTCGTGCCGCAAAGCCATCTGCCACCCGATCGTGCCTACGAAGCGCACATCTTCGAGACCGGTACCGTGCCGACGCGCAACAACCTGCACGATTTCTTCAATGGGCTCATCTGGCTCGCATTCCCGCTGACAAAGAAGCGTCTCAACGCATTGCAGGCGGCTGAAATCGAACGCGCCGGCGTCGGCGCAGCGCGCGGTCCATTGCGCGATGCGCTCACGCTGTTCGATGAGAACGGCGCGGTACTCGATGCGCCGCCTGCGGTGTGGGAAGCGCTGCTGGCGCGCGACTGGCAACGACTTTTTGTCACCGAACGTGCGGCGTGGCAAGAGGCGCGGTTGCTCGTGTTTGGTCATGCGCTGCTAGACAAGCTGTGTCGACCGCGCAAGGGAATGACGGCCCACGTGTTGCTCGCGCCCGGCGCTTTCGACTCGACCCGATCGATCGGAGCCGACGATGCCGCGATAGCGCGTGCGCTCGATCCGGCGCACCTGGCCACCAAGCCTTTCGTGCCTTTGCCGGTGCTCGGGATACCGGGCTGGTGGGTCGATAACGAGAACTTTTCCTTCTATGATGACCCGGACATCTTTCGTCCCTTCCGACCCCGAGAAGAAGCAACCAACAAACAGGGCCGGCGCCTTTAAAACCATTGCGCTCGCAGGGCGTGAAGCTTGAAGCGGGACGTTTCGGCTCCCATCTTCCGGTTTGTTGTCGCGGTCTGTTGTCGCCTTCTTTCCCCACGGAGAAATCAACTTGAAACGCATTCTTCTGTTCGTGCTCACCAACGTGCTGGTCGTCGCGGTGCTTGGCGTCGTGTCGAGCCTGCTCGGCTTCAACCGCTACCTGACATCCAGCGGGCTCAACCTGCCTGCACTGCTCGGCTTCGCGCTGGTGATGGGCTTTGGCGGGGCGATCATTTCGCTGCTCATCAGCAAGCCGATGGCCAAGTGGACGGCTGGCATCCGCATCATCAACAACCCACAGTCGGCCGATGAAGCATGGATCGTGGAGACGGTGCGCAAGTTCGCCGACACCGCCAAGATCGGCATGCCCGAGGTCGGCATCTTCGAGGGCGAGCCCAACGCCTTCGCGACGGGCGCGTTCAAGAATTCGTCGCTGGTCGCGGTGTCGACCGGCCTGCTGACGAACATGACGCGCGAAGAGGTCGAGGCCGTCATCGGCCATGAGATCGCACACGTGGCCAATGGCGACATGGTCACGATGGCGTTGATCCAGGGCGTGATGAACACCTTCGTCGTGTTCCTGTCGCGGGTCATCGGCTACGCCGTCGACAGCTTTCTGCGACGCGGCGATGACCGCAATTCCGGGCCCGGCATCGGCTACATGATCACGACGCTGGTGCTCGACATCGTGCTGGGCTTCGCCGCGCAGATCGTCGTCGCGTGGTTTTCGCGCCACCGAGAATTTCGCGCGGATGCAGGATCAGCCAGCTTGATGGGCAGGAAGCAACCCATGATGAATGCGTTGGCACGGCTGGGTGGGTTGCCTCCGGGCCAGTTGCCCAAGTCGGTCGAGGCAATGGGCATCACCGGCAGCATCGGCAAGCTGTTTGCCACGCATCCGCCGATCGAAGAGCGCATCGCTGCGCTGCAGAACGCCAAGGCTTGAGACTTTGAGTGCGGGGATAGCGTCTGGCGCACCCCTTCCGCTCATGTCCCCGAACACGCCCCGCTGTCTCCTCTGCAAAACGAAAAAAGCCGGCAACCTCTTGCCGGCTTTTTTTACTGGATCGCCGGATCTCTATTCGGCGTGGCCAGCATCTTTCGCATCGTCGGACGGCACAGCATTCGTCGTTGCTTCTGCTTCTGCTTCTGCTTCAGCAGCTGAAACAGCTTCAGCTTCAGCAGCAGCAGCCGCAGCCGCAGCCGCAGCACGCTCCGCCTCCGCAGCCTTGTCGCTGCGAGCGCGTTGGAGGATTCGCTTTACTTCGACTGGGTCCATGCCGTACATGTCGGCGAACCCTGCTTCGTCCTTGCCGCTGGCTTCGAACGCGCGCAGCAGCGCTTCACGCTTGGCGGCCTGACGACCGAGCTCGGCCAGCGCTTCATCGAGCGCCGCATTGGCGCCCGCGTCACGTGCTCGCACTCGCTCGGCATAGACCTCGCGCGGCATCCCCGAAGCTTCGATCGCCGCGATGATCCGTTCCTGCAGTTGCGGACGCAGATCGTCTTTCGAGCGGGCTTGACGGCGCTTGAACACTTCGAGGATCGCGTGGTGCACATGCTCTGGCGCAACTGGCTCGACCGCATTGCCGTCGAGGTCGTGGCGCGCATGGCCGGCAGCGACGCTCTCCAGGTAGCGGGTCGAGCGGGCATGCAGACCCATCGCGACCTTCAGCTCTTCGGTCTTGAAGGTGTCGGGATGGCGCGCTATCAGGTCTTCGTACGTGCCGAGCTTCAGCGGCAGGAAGCGGGCGCCGAACAGCTTGGGGTGCAGTTCGAACAGCTGCTCCAAAACCGGATGCACCTGGCGCGCCGGACGGGGCGCGCGCTGGTCGCGCTGGCCCTGGTGTGGCTGCTGACCGCGTTGCCCTTGCGGTCCCTGTTGCCGCCCTGGCTGTTGCTGTTCCTGGCCGGCGGTCGGCCTTTGGCCCCCACCTCGACCAGAGCGCGGCCGCCGCGAGTTGCGGCGTGGCTCGTTGGGTTCCGTCGCTGCGTTCGAAGGGGCGCCCTCGGATGCGGCGGTCGTGTCTTGGGCCGGCGCAACGGGCGTGTTCACCGCGGTGGGTTCGGTCTGGATGGCGTCTTCGGTCATGGGGTCGCTTGCAAGAAAAATCGGTTGTCTCGGATCAGCGCGGACGGCGCATCAGGAAGCGATTGTCGGCGGTCACTGCAAAGTAGTCCGCCGGACCGCCGCCACGCAGTATCGGCTCGGCCGCCGCGGTGTCGTAGATGCCATCGTTCAACAGCCGCCGCGCGATGTGCACCGCGACCACTTCGCCCAGCACCAGCCAGCTCGAAATGGCGGTGCCATCGGCGGCTTGCAGTTGCACGATCTGTGTCAGTTTGCACTCGAAAGACACCGGACTTTCAGCCACGCGGGGCACGTCGATCTTTCGCGATGCCACGGGTGTCAGGCCGGCAAGCTGGAACTCGTCGACATCGGCAGGCACCGAAGCGCACGACAGGTTCATCTGCTCCGCCAGCGGCCGTGTTACCAGGTTCCACCCGAACTCTCCGGTTTCGCGGATGTTGTGCAGGCTGTCCTTCGCGGTGATGCTCGAGAAGCCGATGATCGGCGGCGTGTAGTTGAAGCCGTTGAAGAAGCTGTAGGGCGCGAGGTTCAACACGCCCGCCGCGCTTTTCGACGAGATCCAGCCGATCGGTCGCGGACCGACCATGGCGTTGAACGGATCGTGCGGCAGGCCGTGACCGTTGGCAGGCTCGTAGTAGTGAAAGTCGTCTTCGATCATCTTTTCGCTTTCGTGAGGTCTTTTGTTCGTTGGCCTTGAAGGCTTCGGCTGCAATTTCAGTGACGTGGGTTCAGTTCGAGGTCGCGAGCACGCCACGCGCGACTGCCTCGGCAACCTTGATGCCGTCCACCCCCGCCGACAGAATCCCGCCCGCATAACTAGCCCCTTCGCCGGCTGGATACAGCCCGCGCACGTTGAGGCTCTGATAGTCGTCGCCGCGCGTCATGCGGATGGGCGACGAGGTGCGTGTCTCGACGCCGGTCAACACCGCGTCGTGCAGGTCGAAGCCTTTGATCTTGCGGCCGAATGCCGGAAACGCCTCGCGCATCGCCTCGATGGCATAAGCGGGCAGGGCTCCGCGCAAATCGGTCGGCGTCACGCCCGGCTGGTACGAAGGCGTCACGCTGCCGAGCGCGCTCGATGGCTTGCCCGCGACGAAATCGCCGACCAGTTGACCGGGTGCGCGGTAGTCGCTGCCGCCGAGCACGAAGGCGTTGGATTCGAGCTCGCGTTGCAGCACCATGCCGGCCAACGCGTCGCCCTTTTCAGTGGCAGTCCAACCCGGGAAATCACGCGGCTCGATGCCGACCACGATGCCCGCATTGGCATTGCGCTCGTTGCGCGAGTACTGGCTCATGCCGTTGGTGACCACGCGCCCAGGCTCGCTGGTTGCCGCGACCACCGTGCCGCCCGGGCACATGCAAAAGCTGTAGACCGCACGTCCGTTGCTCGCGTGGTGCACCACCTTGTAATCCGCAGCACCGAGCAGCGGATGACCGGCGTGCCGCCCCCAGCGTGCACGATCGATCAGCCCTTGCGGATGCTCGACGCGGAAGCCGATCGAGAACGGCTTGGCATCGATGTGCACGCCGCGCGCATGCAGCATCTCGAAGGTGTCGCGCGCGCTGTGGCCGAGCGCCAGCACGACGTGGTCGGCACGCAGCTCATTGGTCGCACCGGTGGCCCGATCGAGCACCGACAGGCCTCGAATGTGGCCGTCTTCGATGCGCACGTCCGTCACGCGTTGCTCGAAGCGGATCTCGCCGCCCAACGCGACGATTTCTGCGCGCATCGTCTCGACCACCTTCACGAGCTTGAAGGTGCCGATGTGCGGATGCGCGACATAGAGGATCTCGGGCGGCGCACCTGCCTTGACGAATTCCTCCATTACCTTGCGGCCGAGAAAGCGCGGGTCCTTGATCTGGCTGTAGAGCTTGCCGTCCGAAAACGTACCGGCACCGCCTTCGCCGAACTGCACGTTCGACTCCGGATCGAGCACGCCCTTGCGCCACAGTTTCCATGTGTCGAGGGTGCGCTGTCGCACCGACTTGCCGCGCTCCAGCACGATGGGTTTAAAGCCCATCTGCGCCAGCACCAGTGCACAGAAGATGCCGCACGGCCCAAAGCCGACGACCACCGGGCGCAGCGGCATGTCGGCCGGCGCATGAGACGGCGCGCGCCACACCATGTCGGGCGCAGGCTGGATGTGCGGATTGGACCCGTGCTGCGCAATCAGAGCCGCTTCGCGTTGCGGGTCGGCCAGTGCGACGTCGACGATGTAGACCGTGAGCAGGTCGACCTTGCGAGCATCGAAGCTGCGTTTAAAGACGTTGAAAGTGGCGATGTCGGTGGACGCGACACCTAGGGTGCGGAACACCAGTTCCGGTAGCGCCTCTTCGGCGTGCCCGAGCGGCAATTTGAGTTCTGAAAGTCGGATCATCGTAAAGGCTCGTGTTCATCAAGCAGGGCGTGAATATAGGCCAGTCTCATGCGAGGTGCGCACGACGAGTCGTGCGAGCGTGTGGAGGCGTGCACTCGACCGGGTGCCGAACAAACCTTGGGGAAGCGTGACCGACTGCGCAGGCGCACGCTGAGCGCAGGGACCGGGGCCTCGGACAATTCCTGCCCATGTCACACACACGCTCCTTTCCCTCTTGCGCTGCTCCTCGCTGCGCCCTTGTCGTCGCCATTGTCTTGACGCTCGCGGCCTGCGGCACGCGCAAGCCCGCACCGCCTCCATCGGCCGATCGGCTTGCTGCGATGGCCACGGCGCTCGCAGTCCAGGAGCAGCGGCTGGCCGTCCTGGCCAGCGACACCTCGGACGATTCGCCCATCGTGACCCGCGTGGTGTTCAACCGCGGCATGTACAAACCGGGCATCGAGCGGCTGCGTGTCGTGCGCCGGCAAAACACCGTCAACAATGTAGCGGCGCAGGTCGCGCTCAATATCGCCTTGATCGCACTGACACGCGGCGCCGCCGTGCAGGGCTTCTCCAAGGACGAGCTGGCCGGGGATGCGATGCCGGAACTCGCGAATGATCCCGTCTCCGCGAATCCCGCGAGCCAGGACGTCGCGAACGGCCTCGGCCGAATGGCGACGCGTTTCTACGCACGTCGCGCGATCGAGGCGGTCGCAGTGGCCAAGACCGATGGATCGACTCCCGAAGAAATTGCAGACGCCTCGCAGATACCCAAGGACTTGGGGACCGCGCTGAACCCGACCGGCTGGCAGCTGGTGTACGAGAACATTGCCTCCGGCGACGATCTCTATCGTCTCAAGTTCGGCGCCCAACTGGGCCGAACCTTCAAGGGCCCGGTGGTGTGCGGCTACGTGTCGGAACCGCTGGGGTGGGCCGCCTGGCAGGTCGATGGCTGGCAGCACTTGCGCGAGGAGCGGGCCAAGGCGGTGACACGGTGCACCACCGACCTGGGTGCCTATATCGCCGCCAACTGGTAGCGGCTGTCTGAGATCGACGCAGGGCGGGCGGCACCCCCGCCGTGAGCGCGCCAGCGACGTTGAACTTCAACCCGGAAGCGCGGGCAGGAAGCCTTCCACCGACAGATACCGCTCGCCCGTGTCGTAGTTGAATCCCAGCACCACGGCATCGGCTGCCAGTTCGGGCAGCTTTTGCGCGATGGCGGCGAGCGTGGCGCCGGACGAAATGCCCACCAGCGTGCCTTCTTCTGCGGCGCTGCGGCGCGCCATCTCGCGGGCCGGTTCGGCGTCGACCTGGATCACGCCATCCATCAACGCCATGTCCATTATTTTCGGCACGAAGCCGGCACCGATGCCCTGGATCGGATGCGGCGCCGGACTGCCGCCGGAGAGCACTGGCGATGCGACGGGCTCGACTGCAAACACCTTCAGCTTCGGCCACTTCGCCTTCAGCACTTTGGCGACGCCGGTGATGTGGCCGCCAGTGCCGACGCCGGTGATCAACACGTCGATACCACCGGGAAAGTCGGCGGCGATTTCTTCGGCCGTGGTGCGCACATGGACCTCGACGTTGGCCGGGTTGTTGAACTGCTGCGGCATCCACGAATTCGGGGTGCCGGCGACCAGCTCTTCGGCGCGGGCGATGGCGGCCTTCATGCCGCCGGCGCGTGGCGTCAGATCGAAAGTCGCACCATAGGCCAGCATGAGGCGACGCCGCTCGACGGACATCGAATCGGGCATCACCAGGATCAGCTTGTAGCCCTTGACCGCTGCGACCATGGCAAGGCCGATGCCGGTATTGCCGGAGGTCGGTTCGATGATGGTGCCGCCGGGCTTGAGCGCACCCGATTTCTCCGCGTCCTCGACCATCGCGAGGGCGATGCGGTCCTTGATGGAGCCACCGGGATTGGCGCGCTCCGATTTGATCCAGACCTGCTGCCCCGGCTTTGCGAGGTTGCCGAACAAGCGCTGGATGCGGATGTGCGGCGTGTTGCCGATGGTGGCGAGGATGGTGTCGGCTTTCATGGAGTCTCCTTCGTTGATCTGGGCGATATGGGGTGGAAGATCATTGTGGCGATAATCGCGGCGTGAAGCACGCTGGACCGCCGCTGGTGCAATCTGGGAAACCAGGCACTGGAGGAACGTCCGGACTGCACAGGACAGCGCAGGAGCTAACGGCTCTCCACCGCGAGGTGAGGATCAGAGCAACAGAGACGAGTCGGTGAAGGGGCAACCCCGATCCGGGTGAAACGGGCAATCTCTGCGCGCAGCAACACCAAGTAGGCCAGTATCGAGGTGGTTCCGCTGAGCTGGCGGGTAGGTGGCATCGAGCTGTTTGGCGACAAACGGCCCAGAGTAATGGCGGTCATGCCGGGGTTCGCAAGAACGCCGGTACACAGAATCCGGCGTACAGGCGCGCTTCACACTAATTCAGCCGACGAGCCGTGTTCAGAACCGCTCGCTCGGCAGCAGGTAGCGCCATTGGCCTGGCAGCAGCCCGGCCAGCGGCACACGGCCGATGCGGATGCGCTTCATCGACAGGATGCGCAGGCCCACGCCATCGCAGATGTGAGCGATCTGCCCTGGTCGCGCACCCTTCAGCGCAAAGCGCAAACCGGTGTGGCCCTCACCCTGCTGGCCGACGCTGACGCGTGCCGGCGTGCGCTCCAGGCGATCCAATATTTCAGGACCGACCGGACCTTCGACGTCGACGATGACCTCGTGTTCCATCACGCCGGCGTCTTCCTGCAGCTTGCGTTCGATGCGGAACTCCTGCGTGAATACGATCAGCCCGCTGGCGCCGGTTTCGAGCGGCGTCATCACGCGCTGGGCTTTCACGTGGTGCGGCAGAAAGCGCAGGCCGGCGCGCTCCGGCTCGTGGTGGTTGGCCGCGAACAGCAGGCGATGCGCCGCATCGGTTTCGGTACCGGCCGGCTTGTGCAGCAGCAGGGTCACCGCCATCACCGGCTGCGGTCGCGCACCGGGTTCGATGTCGACGCGCTGGCCTTCGCGTACGCGCGATTGCGGGACCAGCGCGGGCTCGCCGTCGACCCGCACTGCGCCGCTTTCGATCAGCAGCTCGGCTTCGCGTCGCGAGCAGCCTGCGGCGGCGGCCACGCGCTTGGCCAGGCGGACGCCTTCGTCTACAGAGCCGCTGCGGCTCTCGCGGCTGTTGCGTTTGTCGTCCAGGGCGCTCATTGCGCCGCCAGTCGCTGCAGCCGTTCGACATGCGCTGCCAGCGAGCGAGCCGCCACCGGCCACATGCGCTCCGGCACATCGTCGTAGGCAATCGGCACCCAGTCTTCAACGCTGCCCTCCGGCAGGTGGCGCATGGCGGCGGCCACCTTGGCCTCGCGCCGCAGGCGGTGCGCCTTCAACATCGCGATGGCCTCGCGCGGACTGCCGATCGCGTAGCCGTGCGCGGGCAGGATGAACCCGACGTTGTCGTTGGTGCAGGCGATGTCGAGCGTGTCGAGGGAGTTCAGATAAGCCGTCATGTCGCCGTCCGGCGGATCGACGACTGTCGTACTGCCGTTCAGGATGTGATCGCCCGAGAAGAGCAGGGCGTCTTCTTCGAGCAGCAAGCACAGGTGGTTGGCGGCATGGCCGGGCGTGTGGATGACGCGCAGCGTGTGCCTGTGAGCGGACGTGTCGGTTCGCGCTGGCGCCGCCAGCGTGAGGCGCTCGTTGTCGTGCAGCGCGCGATCCGGCGTGAAACGCGCGGTCGGACGTGAAGTTGTCGCAGAGGGCAGCCCGAGGATCGGCGGCCGCGTCTTGCACAGCGCCTGCAGCGGCGCAGCGCCCGGCGAGTGGTCGGCGTGCGAATGCGTGCACACGATCATGCGGATGTCGCCCTGCGTCGCGCGCCATAGCCGGCCGATGTGATCGAAGTCGTTCGGACCCGGATCGATCACGATGTAGCCGGTCGTCGCGTCGCCCACGATGTAGCTGTTGGTGCCCGGGCCGGTCATGGCGCTCGGATTGGGTGCGGTGAGCCGTTGCAGGTTTTTCAGCAGCGGCACGGGAACTTCGTTTTGCCAGTCGAGCGTATGCAGGATCTGGCCATCGGGGCACACCATCGCGAGCTCGCCGTACGGCGAATCGGTCTCCATGTAGCGCGCGTCGACGCCGTCGAGCAGGCCGGCGCGCGGGCAACTGGTCCAGAGCGGGCCTTCCCCTTCCGAGCGATTGGCGCAGGTGCCGAGCACTGCATCGACGTTGCCGTAGGCGGCGAGCCGCTCGAGCGTCCGTACCGTCGGGAAGATCATGAAGAAGCTGCCGGACTTGTGGCGCTCCAGCGCATCGGCAGGTCGCACCCAGCAAGGCTCGAACTGCTCGGTTTCGTCCGCGACCGGCGTCTGGCCTTCGGGCATGCGCGCGATCAGGAACGGCACGTCGAATCGCTTCGGCAAATCGCGGTCGGTAATCCAGTGGGCGAAAGTGAAAACCTTGTCGGTGGACAGCAGCAAACCGCGTGCGGCGCATTGCTCGGCGAAGGCGACCGTCGTCGATGCGGTGCTGCGATCCATGTCGTCGATCTCGGCAGCCGTGACCGGGCTGCCATCGGCGTGGTGCGCAAGCAGCACGCCCAGTTCTTCGAAGCTTTCGCGGATGGCCGCGATCGCCTGTGTCAACTGCAAACGGCTTTGGGTGCGGCGTCGTGTCGCGATGCGTCGTGCCGACGTGTCGGCCTCGTCGATTCGACCGCCCGGAAACACGTAGGCCCCGGGCGCGAAACTGGCGCTCGACGACCGCCGAGTCATCAGGACTTCGAGGCCGTCGAGTGTGTCGCGCAGCAGGAGCACCGTCGCGGCTGCGCGCAACGGCGCCGACTCACGCGGAGGATGGAGTTGTTGGGTTGAACGAACCATCGCCGCATTATCTGCGGCGGTTTATTACTTGGGCGTGCCGCCTTGCGTGCTCGGGCGCTTGCCGGGCCGGCGCTGGTCACGGGTTTCGGCGCGGGCCTCGCCGGCAACCGCCGCTTTGTCGGTCCCGATGGCGCCGCCTTCAGGGGCCTTGGGCTCGTCACCGCCGGGCGCCTTCAACATGCCGGCTGGTCGCCGGTCTTTGCGCATCTCGCCCGCCTGCGTCGATTTGTCGGTGGCGTAGCCGGGCGTATTGGGTGGCACTGGCACGCCGGGCGGGGTGGGTTGTGCATAAGCACCTGCGGCAAACAGACCCGCGAGAAGAATGGAAAGTGTTTTCGTCATGAGAGAAGCTCCAGAAATGGTTTGAGAATGAAAGATGCAGCGTCAAAGCGCCGCCGCTGCAACCTTTATACGGATGCTGGCCCCAGAAGGATTTGCGAAATCGCGATTGATGCCGGCCGTAACGGTAGGACGATGGCGCTTTCGGCTGTCATAAGGCTTTCACGCCAGTCGCTTGGGGGTGCCGGCCCGCCGCCGATAATCCGCAGATGCGAATCCGTTTCACCAAGATGCAGGGCGCCGGCAACGACTTCGTCGTGATCGACGAGACGCGAGGCGCCTTGGCGCTGAAGAGGGCCCAGTACCGCTTCCTGGCCGACCGTCACTTCGGCGTTGGCGCGGACCAGATCCTGACCGTGCGGCCGTCGCCCGGTGCGGGCATCGACTTTCAGTACGTGATCCACAACGCCGATGGCGGAGAGGTCGAGCAATGCGGCAACGGCGCGCGTTGCTTCATGCGCTACGTGCGCGAACACGGGCTGACGACCAAAGCTGCAGTGCGGGTGCAAACGCTCTCTGGCGTGATCGAGCCACGCATGAATGCCGACGGCCGCGTGACGGTCGACATGGGCGCCCCGATCTTCGAGCTGCCGCGCGTGCCTTTCGATACGGCCGGCCTCACACCGGTGGTCGAAGGTGGCTGGGAGCGATGGCGTCTGGCGCTCGGCACCCACGCCCACAGCGCGATCGTTTCCGTCGCAGTGTTGTCGATGGGCAACCCGCATGCGGTGCAGGTGGTGGACGATGTCGAAGCCACGCCGGTCGCTGTGCAAGGCCCGCTCATCGAGCACCACCCGCGCTTTCCGCAACGCGTCAACGCCGGCTTCATGCAGGTGGTGGATCGCGCCAACATTGCGCTGCGCGTGTTCGAGCGAGGTGCCGGCGAGACGCTGGCCTGCGGCACGGGCGCCTGCGCGGCTGTGGTTGCAGGCATCCGTCTCGGCCTGCTCGATGCGCAGGTCGACGTGCAGACTCACGGCGGCGTGCTCACGATCGAATGGGCCGGCGAAGGTCGGCCCGTGCTGATGACCGGCCCCGCAACCACCGTCTTCGAAGGCGACATCGAAGTTCCCGACTTCGCCTGATGGCTCCTGAACTCTTCTGACCTGATCGACTGATCCGACATGCCCCACAACATCCACGACAACGCCGCCATGAACCCGATCACCGAGGACGACATCGCCAACTACCTGGTCAACACGCCCGACTTTTTCGAGCGGCATGCGCAGTTGCTGGGCCAGGTACAGCTCACCAGCCCGCACGGCAACCGGGCAGTCAGCCTGCAGGAACGCCAGGCTGAAATGCTGCGCGAAAAAATCAAGGCGCTGGAGCACCGCGTCATGGACATGATCCGGCACGGCACCGAAAACGTGGTCGCGTCCGACCGGCTTCAGCGCTGGACCGCGGGGCTCCTGACCACCCGCGACCCGCGTGGCGTGCCTTATCGCATCGTCGACGAGTTGCAGTCGCTCTTTCTGGTGCCGCAGGCGGCCATCAAGGTGTGGGACTGCGAAACCAGCTACCTCAACGAGCCTTACGCGCAATGGGTGAGCGATGACGTGAAGGCGCTCGCCACGTCACTGACCGAGCCGTATTGCGGCCTCAATTCCGGCTTCGAGGCGACCCAATGGCTGGCCGAGCCGCGTGCCGCCGTGTCGATCGCAATGATCCCGCTGCGGGCCGAGCCCGAGTCGCCAGCCTTCGGCATGTTGATCCTCTCGTCGCCCGATGCGCATCGCTTCAATTCAGACATGGGCACGGAGTTTCTGGAGCGTATCGCCGAGCTGGCGTCGGGCGCGCTGTCGCGACTGCGGCCTTGATCGGCTGGCTGCGACGCGCAACGCGGACCGCACCTTGGGTCGCGCCCGTGGCAGGCATTGCGGCCCTGTTGCTGGCGGCGCTGGTGTTCGTCTGCGTCGCCATCGGCATCACGGTCTGGCGCGATGCGCTCGATCGGTTGGCCCACCCGCCTGAACGCACCGCCGACGCGGCGCTTGTGCTGGGCAACCGAGCGTACTTGCGCGGCAAACCAAACCCGTGCCTGACCGGCCGTGTCGACGCCGCTCTGGCGCTGGCTTCAGCGGGCCGTGTGCAGCGCCTGGTGTTCTCGGGCGGCGTCGACAGCGAAGACGGCCGCATCGAAGCCGAGGTCATGCGTGCCCATGCTGTCCAGTCGGGCTATGCCGGGCCGATGCTGCTCGAACCGGCTTCCCAATCGACGCGTGAAAACCTGGCGTTGTCGACTGCGGTGTTACAGGCCGCAGGCGTCAAGAGCGTGATCGTCGTGACGGAGCCCTATCACCTGTGGCGCGCGCAGCGTCTCGCGCATGCCGGTGGATTCGATCGGCTTTTCGACGTCCAGTACGCCGCCGCGCCGACGCGTTGCTGGTTGCGCTGGGGCATGGCGTTCAAGGGTGCGTTGCGCGAGCCGCTGGCCATCATCAACAATGCGGCTCATGGCTATCTGCGCTGATCTCGCCCTGGTCGAAAGATACCTGGACCATGTGCGCGTGGAGCGCCGGCTGGCGGCGCGCACGGTCGAGCTGTACGCCATTCATCTGACGACGTTGTCGGAGAAGGCGGCCGAAGCCCGGCTGGCGTTCGACAAGGTCCAAACGACCCACGTCCGCCGCTGGATGGCGCAGTTGCACAGTGCCGGCCATGCGCCGCGTGGCATTGCGCTCATTCTTTCTTGCTGGCGCAGCTTCTTTCGCTGGCTCGGCAACGAAGGGCTGGTTGCGGGCAATCCGGTGCAGGACGTGAAGGCGCCCAAGGCGGCGCGGCCGCTGCCCAAGGCGTTGGCCGTCGACGACGCGGTGCGGCTGGCCGACCTGCACGACACCGAAGCCGACCCGTGGACCGAAGCGCGCGACCGCGCCGTCGTCGAGTTGCTCTATGGCTGCGGCCTGCGCGTGAGCGAACTGACGGGGCTCGATGTTTACGCCAGCGCGACCGCGCGCGGCTGGGTCGACCTCGATGCCATGGAAGCCAGCGTGCTCGGCAAGGGCGGCAAACGGCGCAGCGTGCCGGTCGGCTCGAAGGCCGGCGAAGCGCTACTCGCGTGGTTGGCCGTACGTGCCGATTGCGCCGCGCTCGATGCCGCCGCGCAGCGCGATCCGGCCGATGGCGCGGCCTTGTTCCTCGGCGCCAAGGGCACGCGACTGTCCCCTCATGCGGTGTGGAAGCAGTTGCGCGCGCGCAGCCTCAAAGCCGGCCTTGCAGCGCCCGTGCATCCGCACATGCTGCGCCATTCGTTCGCCAGCCACGTGCTGCAGTCGAGCAGCGATTTGCGTGCGGTGCAAGAGCTGCTGGGCCACGCCAACATCACCACGACGCAGGTCTATACGCGGCTGGACTTCCAGCATCTGGCGAAGACCTACGACGAATTTCATCCGCGTGCCAGGGCGCGCCCGACGCCGGAAAGCGGCTCAAAAAAATAACCGTCGAGCCTTCTTGACAATGCGCGCTGACGCTCATTAGAGTCGGGCGTTCGCTGGCAACAATGCCAGCCGCGGCAACATCGCCGCACTCATCACCGGCAACACTGCCCTCTGCTTGGCGCTTACGCGCAGCAGGGGGCTTTTTTTTTGGATTTTCGAAATGGCCCTCTCGCCTTCGACCGCGCAGCAGACCCGCGTGGCATGCCTTCAGTTCGAGCCGCTCGTCGGCGAGAAGCAGCGCAACCTCGACGCCAGCGTGCGCCTGATCGAAGCTGCCGCCGCAGAGGGTGCGCGACTGATGGTGCTGCCGGAGCTGTGCAATTCAGGCTATGTTTTCGAGACACGTGAAGAGGCCTTCTCACTGGCTGAAGCGGTGCCCGGCGGACCGAGCTGCGCGACGTGGATCGCCGTTGCCCAACGGCTCGGCGTCACCCTGGTCGCGGGCATCGCCGAGCGCGACGGCAACGCGCTCTACAACGCGGCAGTGGTGATCGGCCCTGACGGCTACATCGGCACTTTTCGCAAGGTGCACCTCTGGAACGCCGAGAACCTTTTCTTCGAACCGGGAAACCTGGGCTTTCCGGTTTTCAACACGCCGCACGGGCGAATCGGCGTGGCGATCTGCTACGACATCTGGTTCCCCGAGACCTTTCGCATCCAGGCATTGAAGGGCGCCGACATCGTCTGCGTGCCGACCAACTGGGTGCCGATTCCGGGCCAGGCGCCGGGGCGCGAAGCGATGGCCACGATCCTCACGATGGCGGCGGCACACAGCAACTCGATGTTCATCGCCTGTGCTGACCGCGTCGGCACCGAGCGCGGCCAGCTGTTCGAAGGACAGAGCCTGGTCGTCGGTTGCACGGGCTGGCCGGTGGCCGGCCCCGCGAGCCGCGTGGCGGAAGAAATCGTCATCGCCGATGTCGACCTGGGTGAGGCCCGGCGCTCGCGCAACTGGAACGCTTTCAATCAGGTTCTGCGCGACCGACGCACCGACGTTTACAGCGAAATGCTTGGCAGTGGGCAGGCGCCCGGCTGGTACTGAGCGCCCTCGGATTCTTCGTTCCCTTTTCCGTTCATCCATTCATTCAACCCGCAGGAGTCTTCTCATGTTCAAACCGAAAATCCGCATCCTCACCGCCGCTTTGACGCTGGTCGCCTTTCCGTTGCTGGCCGCCGCGCAAGGCGATGCGCCGATCCGCATCGGCCTGCCGGTCGGCCTGTCCGGCGCCAACAGCGTGGTCGCGCCATCGGTGGTGCAATCGGCAGAGCTGGCCATCGAAGAGATCAACGCTGCGGGCGGCGTGCTGGGTCGCAAGCTCGCACTCGAAGTGGCCGACGATGCGTCGGGCGCGGTCGGTGCGCAGAAGGCTTTCGATTCGCTCGTGTTCCAGAAGAAAGTCGACGTGCTGATCTCGATGGAAACCAGCGCTGCGCGCAATGCCGGCCTGCCCATCGTGGCACGCGGCAAGGTGCCCTACATCTACACATCGTTCTATGAAGGCCGCTCGTGCAGCCCGTGGATGTTCGTCAACGCCTGGGTGCCGGAGCAGCAGGTGCCGCCGGTGGTCGACTACTTCATGAAGACCAAGAACGCCAAGACGATCTTCCTGGTCGGCAGCGACTACTCCTTCGGTCGCGGCATGCTCGAGTTCACCAAGAAGTACGCCGAAGGCAAGGGCGCCAAGATCGTCGGCGAGGAATACCTGCCGATGGACGGCAGCGACTGGACCGCCGTCATCAGCAAGATCCGCGCGGCCAAGCCCGACGCGTTGATCACCTCGACCGCGGGCGGCGCCCCCAACGTGACGCTCACAAAGCAGCTGCGCGCGGCCGGCATCAACATTCCGTACGGCAACCTGGCGGTCGACGAAGGCACGGCAAAGAGCATGGGCGCCGATGCCGCAGGCATCTACATCTCGGCGTCCTACGTGACCGGCATCGACAGCCCCGCCAACAAGAAATTCCTCGACGCGCTGACCAAGAAATTCGGTGCCGACCTGAAGACGCCCAACGATCTGTCGGTGCCCGAATACGAAGCTGTCTACGCCTACAAGGCGGCGGTCGAAAAGGCGAAGAGCACCGACGCCGACAAGGTCCTGAAGGCGTTGGGTGAAGTGGCAGTCGAAGGCCCGCGCGGCCGCATCACGATGAACCAGCAGCACCACGCGCCGCTCACGATGTATCTTGCGCAAGTGCAAGCCGATGGCGGTGTGAAGGTGATCGACAGCTTCAAGGATGTCGCTGTCGGCACGCAGTGCCCCAATCTCAAATAAAACGACGGCTGCAACTTCGCTTCAAATGACGTAGATCGCCAATGGACTTGTTGCTGGACATCGTCACGACGGCGGCGATTTTGTACATCGTCTCTGCCGGGCTGTTGCTGATCTTCGGCGTCATGAAGATCATCAACTTCGCGCATGGCGCCTTCCTCACGGTCGGTGCCTATGCCAGCTTGGTGGCCTCACGCATCGGCCTGTCGCCGCTGCTCGGCCTCGCGTTCGCGCTGCTGGTGGGCGCGCTGGTCGGCATGTTCATCGAGCGCGTCGTCGTGAGGCCGCTCTACGCACGGCCGCTCGACGCCATCCTCGCGACCTGGGGCCTGGCGATCGTCATCGGGCAGGTCATTACCCTGGTGTTCGGGCGCGAGGTGCAACTGGTGCCGAGCCCGGTCAACGGCACCTTCGCCTGGTCTGGCGGCGAGTACTCGGCGTACCGCTTGCTGCTGGTCGCCGCCGCCGCCGTGCTCGGCACAGCCCTCGCGCTGATCCTGACGCGGACCCGCATCGGCCTTGTCACGCGTGCGGTGATCATGAACGAGCAGCTGGCGCGCGGTCTCGGTATTCATGCCGGCATGGTGCGCTTTTGCACCTTTGCGGCGGGCGCTGGCATAGGGAGCCTCGCCGGTGCGCTGATCACGCCGCTGTCGAGCGTCGATCCCAACATGGGCGTGCCGTGGCTGGTCAACGCCTTCATGCTGGTCATGGTGTCGGGCGTGTCGATGGGTAGCTTGCTGGTCGCCACGCTGGTCTTCGGCGCGGCGCAGGTGCTGCTCTCGACCTATGTGAGTCCGGTTCTGGGCGGCTTGGCGATCGCTGTGCTCGCAGCCGTCACGCTGCGTATCCGGCCGAAAGGATTTTCCCGTGACTGACCCCGTACTGGGCTCGGTTGCCGTTGCGGTTGCGCCGTTGGCAGACGTTCGATCGGTGCGTTCGATGCGTCGGGTGGTCGCTGTGGCTGCCGCATGCGCTGGCGTGGCGCTGGTCGCGCCGTCGCTGCTGGACACCTACACGCTCAATATCCTGATTCGAGCGATCTTCTTTGCGATGTTGGCGTTGACGGTCGATGTGCTGTGGGGCTACACCGGCTTCCTGACTTTCGGGCAGTCGGCTTTTTTTGGGGCTGGCGCGTACGCGGCCGGGTTGGTATTCACGCACCTCGGCTTCAGCCCCGGCATGGTGTGGGTGGCGTTGGGTCTTGCGGTGTCGGCTGCTGCCGTCCTCGCGCTGATCACGGGCTGGCTGTCGTTCTATCACGGCTCCACAGCGCTATATGCCTCGGTCATTTCGCTGGTGCTGCCCATCGTGGTGACGCAATTGCTGTTCTCTGGCGGCACTTTTACGGGCTCGAGTTCCGGCCTCACCGGCTACACCGTGCCCGACCTGAGTCTGGAGGCCTGGTTTCGCATCGCTGGCTGTGTGCTCGTGTTCCTGACTGCCGGTGCCTGGCTCTTCGTGCGGAGCGATGGCGGGCGCTTGCTGGCAGCGATTCGCGACAACGAAACGCGCTGCTCTTACCTGGGCATCGACACGGCTCGCCTGAAGATCGTGTTGCTGGTCGCCACCGCCGCCATCGCCGGCCTCGCAGGTTTCGGCTATGCAAGTTTCAGCGGCGTGGTCGCGCCGGAGTTGGCCGGCTTCGTATTCGGCACCGAAGTGATCATCTGGGTCGCGCTCGGCGGGCGCGGCACCTTGATCGGGCCGGTGTTCGGCGCTCTTCTGATCGAGTGGGGCAGCGCCTACCTGAGCGGCAGCCTGCCCTTTATCTGGAAGCTGTTTCTCGGCGTGGCTTTCGTGCTGGTGATCGTGCTGTTGCCGCAGGGCTTGCTACCTCCTCTGGCGCGCCTGCTGCGCCGGTTGGGCCGGCGAAGCGGCGCCGCTGCAGCGGATATGGCGCAGGCAGCAGGCACCGCCATGCTGGCCGAGTCGCCCGTGCGGCCCGTCATGGACAGCGGGGCACCGGTGATCGAGCTGGCTGGCGTGTCGAAGCATTTCGGCAGCCTGAAGGTGCTGTCGGGCATCGAATTCGTCGCGCACCGCGGCGAACTGGTGAGCCTGATCGGCCCCAACGGCGCCGGCAAGACCACGCTGATGCGCTGCATGAGCGACGGTGCCGAGCGCAGCGCCGGCACCGTGCGAATCGATGGACACGATATCGCGCACGCGCCACCGCACGCCTGCGTGCGCTTCGGCCTCGGGCGCAAGTTCCAGACCGCCAACGTCTTCGAAACGCTGACCGTGGCCGAATGCCTGCGCATGGCGCGCGTGCGCGTCGACAAGCCGTCGCTGTGGCGTCGGAGCACGACGCTGGCCTTGCCGTCGCACGCGCTGGCGGTGCTGAAGGCGACCGAGCTCGACCGCAAACTGCACGTCGAAGCGCGGCACTTGTCGCACGGCGAACAACAGGCCCTGGAGCTCGCGATGGTGCTTGCGCTGGAGCCGCAGGTCGTACTGCTCGACGAGCCCACGGCGGGCCTTTCACTGGAAGAGCGCAGCCGCATCGGCGCGGTCTTCACCGACCTGTGCGTGCGCTTCAACCTGTGCCTGCTGCTGGTCGAGCACGACCTGGACTTCGTGCGCGAGATATCGACACGCATCGTGGTGCTGCACCAAGGGCGGCTGGCGCTGTCCGGAACGGTGCAGGAGGTGGTCGACTCCGAGCTCGTTCAGACGATCTACTCGGGGAGCGCCGGCCATGACTGAGTTGCGCTCCAGCGAGGCCGCGCTGACCCTGAAAGGTGTGAGCGCGGGCTACGGTGAACTGATGGTGCTGCGCGGCCTCGACCTCTCGGTGCCGGCTGGCAGCATCGTCGCTTTGCTGGGCAAGAACGGCATGGGGAAAACGACGCTGCTCAAATCGGCGATGGGTTTTTTGCCCAAGCGCCAAGGCCGCATCTCGATGGCGGGCGTCGACATCACCACCCTGCCGGCGCACCGCATCGCTCGCCTCGACGTGTCATATACGTCGCAAGAGCAGGCCCTCTTCGTCGACCTCAGCATCAAAGACAACCTGCGCCTCGGCCTCGCACGCGACGCGTTGCTGAACGACCGACTCCCGGCGATCTACGAGATCTTTCCTTTCATGCAAGGCCGCATGGCGCAGCGCGCGGGCACGCTGTCGGGGGGTGAACAAAAGATGCTGCTGGTGGCCCGTGCGCTGGTCGCGCGGCCGTCGTTGATGCTGGTCGATGAGATCACCGAAGGGTTGCAACCTTCGGTCATCGACAAGGTGGGCGCGGCGCTGCGGCAAGAGCGCGACCGCAACGGTACCTCCATGCTGCTGGTCGAGCAAAACGTGGGCTTCGCGCTCGCCGTCGCCGACCGGTACGCGGTGCTCAAGCGCGGCGAGATCGTGGTCGAAGGCGACACGCGTGCGCCTGGCGCTGCTGAAATCATTCGCGCGCAGCTGCGCGTCTGATACGGTGCGACGATGACATCGACGATCTGGACTTCCACCACCGCGCTCGCCACCCTGGCCCAAGTGGCCGCGGGCGTGCGGAAAGCGGCCGATGCCATGGAGCAGACGTACAGCGCCATCGCGCAACACGATCCCGCGATAGGCGCTTTCTCGTGCCTCGCCGAAGCCAGACTCGCGATCGACGGGGCAACGCACGCTGTGGGGCCACTCGCCGGACTGCCGGTCGCGGTCAAGGACATCTTCGACACCCGCGACCTGCCGACGGCTTATGGCTCGCCGTTGTATGCCGGTCTCGCGCCGCCGCGTAGCGACGCCGCCATCGTCGGTGTCATTCGCAGCGCCGGCGGTGTCGTCGTCGGCAAGACGACCACCACCGAATTCGCCTACCTCGAGCCGACCGCCACCCGCAATCCGAATGCGCCCGGCCGCACGCCGGGTGGCTCGTCGGCCGGGTCCGCGGCGGCCGTCGCGGCGGGGCTGGTGCCGTGGGCCATCGGCACGCAAACCGGCGGCTCGACGATCCGCCCGGCCTCGTATTGCGGCATCGTCGGTTTCAAGCCGAGCTTTGGCCTGTTGCCGACTGCCGGACTCAAATGCTTTTCATGGTCGCTCGATACCGTCGGGCTGTTCGCGCGCGATATGGGCGACGTGGCTTGGCTGGCGCAGGCGCTGAGCGGCCGGCCGCTGGCGCTTGCCGCGCTGCCGGCGCCAAGGCGCTGGACCGTCGGCGTGCCCGCAGCGTATCCGTGGGGCGACGTGTCGCCGAGCGCGGCGGCCGCGATGGCGCAAGGCATCGAGGCGTGGCGCCGTGCCGGTGCGACGATTCGCACGGTCGAGCTGCCGCCCATGGCCGAGGCACTTTTCAGCGCACACGCGGCAGTGCAGGGATGGGAAGCCTGGCGCTCGCTCGCCAGCGACCTCGACATGGCGTCGAGCCACCTGCAGGGCATGTCCTTGCAGTTGCGCAGCTACTTGAACGAAGCCCGCCAGGTGGACGACTCGACCTATGCCGCTGCGCAGGCCACAGCACACCTTGCCCGTGCGCGCTTTGCCGATTGGCTGGCGCCCTGCGACTTGCTGCTCACGCCCAGCGCGCCGGACGAAGCACCGGTCGGGTTCGCCAACACCGGGCCATCGACGTACAACCGGGCATGGACCCTGCTCGGATCTCCCTGCGTGAGCGTGCCGGGTGCGGTTGGGGTCAACGGCCATCCGATGGGGCTTCAACTGATCGGCGCGCCGGGTGAGGATGGCCCATTGTTGAGGGCCGCGGCGGCCTTGCAGCAAGCCCTTGCGATGGCTGCCACTGGCACCCCTGATCACTCACCCACCACGACATGACGCCAGTCGACGACTTTCGCAGCGACCCGCGCCAGGATCCACGCCGCGATGCCTCTACGTTGCCGGATACCGCTCCGGCAGGCGATCCCTGGCGTGTCGGCGTGCTGTTCTCGCGGTCGGGCGTCACGGCCATTTCCGAGAGCGAACACTTCTACGGCACGGTACTGGCCATCGAAGAGATCAATCGTGCCGGTGGAGTGCTCGGCAGGCAGATCGAGCCGGTGGCGCTCGACCCCGGCTCCGATCCGACGGAGTACCGCCGTCTGGCGGATCAGTTGCTGCAGGACGAAGGCGTCAGCGTGATCTTCGGCTGCCACACCTCGGCAGGGCGCAAGGCGGTGCTGCCGGCCATCGAGCGCCGCAACGGTTTGCTCTGGTACTGCTCGTTGTACGAGGGCTTCGAGTTCTCACCGAATGTGATCTACACCGGCGCGGCGCCCAACCAGAACAGCCTTCAGTTGGCGAGCTTCTTGCTCCGCGAAGGACGCAAGCGCTGGCACCTGGTCGGCTCCGACTACATTTATCCGCGCGAATCGAATCGCATCATGCGCGACGTGGTTGAGCAGCACGGCGGCGAGATCACGGGCGAGGTTTACCTTGACTATCAGGTCGATACCGGGGCTGTGAGCCGGCTGGTCGAATCGATCAAGGCGGCCAAGCCCGATGTCGTCTTTTCGACGCTGGTGGGACGGCCCGGCCGGGAGTTGTACCGGCTCTACCGTGAACTCGGCATGGACCCGCAGCAAACGCCGATTGCCAGCCTCACCATGGCCGAGGGCGAAATCAAGGCGGTCGGCCCTGAGCTGTGCACGGGCCACTTCACTTCGGCCAAGTACTTCGCTTCGCTCGATACGCCCGGCAACGCCCGCTTCGTCGCCGCGTTTCGGGAGCGCTTTGGCGCGGACTTGCCGATCAGCCAGTACACCGAAGGCGCCTACAGCCAGGTGCACCTGTTCGCGCGCGCGCTCGAGGTGACCGGCACGCTCGACACGCAGAAGCTTGTCGCCGCGGCCATGCAGGTGAGTTTCGAGGGGCCGTCGGGCGAGCTGCGCATCGATTCCGACAATCAGCATGCCTGGCTGCGTCCGCGCATCGGACGGGTCCGTGCCGATGGCCAGTTCGACATTGCGTGGGAGGCTGCCTCGGTCATCAAGCCCGACCCGTACATGACGATGTACGGTCTGGCCGACATTGCGGGCGATTGATTCGCCGCACGACAGGGCACGAATGAGTTCCGGCATCAAGCGTCTATTCGATGAGTTGCGCGGCACGTCGGTGGCCGTGATCCATCCGCCTGGCGCCGATTGCAACGTGCTGGTCGACCAGCTGCGCCGGATCGGCTGCAACGTGAAGTCGCTATGGCCATGTCCGCCATCGCCGCCGGCCACCATTGATGTGGTTTTTGTATTTGTCGCGGCCGAGCGCGGCAGCGAACACTTATGGAGCGGAGTCGATTGCGAGGCCGTGGTGATTGCACTGGTCGACTACGAGAATCCGACGGTGCTGAAAGGCATCCTCGACTTGAATGCACAGGCAGTCATCAACAAGCCGTTTCGCCCGACCGGGGTATTGAGCACACTGATTCTTGCCCGCGCGAGCAAGGGCTATCAGGACCGGCTGCTGCTCAAGGTGACGAAGCTGGAAGAGGCGTTGCGCTCGCGGCGCGAGATCGAGCGCGCGGTAAAGCTGCTGGCCGAACGCCAGGGGCTGACCGACATACAGGCCTACGAGCAAATCCGTCGCCAGGCCAGCAACAAGCGCATTTCGGTGGTGGAGGTATGCGCCGCAGTCAACAGCGCGGGCTCCGTGCTGGACGGACTCTGGCCGCTGGACCGCTGAGGTCGCAGCGAAGGCATCGAATCTTCCGTTCGAAGGCGATTTCCACGCCGTCGACAATCGGCGTATGAAGATACTTCGCCTCAAGCCCGGTAAAGAGCGCTCTCTCGCACGCCGGCACCCCTGGATCTTTGAATCGGCGATCGCCCGCGGTTCGGCCGATGCAGGCGAAACCGTGCGTGTCGAATCGCATGAAGGCCAGTTTCTGGCATGGGCCGCCTTCAGCCCGATATCGAAAATCCGCGCGCGGGCCTGGAGCTTCGTCGAGACGCAGCGCATCGACGCTGGCTTTCTGGCGTCGCTGTGCAAGAAGGCGGTCGATGCGCGCGCGCTGTTCGACATCCGCAGCGAAGGCATGCGGCTGGTGCATGGCGAGGCCGACGGGCTGCCGGGACTGATCGTCGACCGTTATGGCGACACGCTGGTGGCGCAGTTTCTGTCGGCCGGCGTCGAGCGCTGGAAAGACGTGCTGGCGGATGCGCTGTTGAAGGCGACGGGGCTCGCACGGCTCTACGAACGTTCCGACGCCAATGGCCGGGAGCGCGAAGGGCTGAAGCCGGTGACGGGCTGGCTGCGCGGGGAAGCCGAGGGTAATGTCGACACCGTCCGAACCATCCGCGAGCACGACTGGAAGCTGTCGCTCGACATCGCGACCGGTCACAAGACGGGCTTCTACCTCGACCAGCGCGACAGCCGCCAGCGCTTTGCCGAACTTGCCCAGCACCGCAAGTTTCGACGCGTGCTCAATTGCTTTTGCTACACGGGTGGTTTCACCATCGCAGCACTGGCGGGGTTGAAGGCTGCCGGTGCGCTCGAAGGCGCCGAGCTGACGTCGATCGATTCGTCGTTGCCCGCCCTGGAAATGGCGCGTGCCAACGTGGCGCTCAACGGTTTCGAAGCTGCAGACACCCGCTTTCTGGATGCCGACGTCAACGCCACGCTGCGCCGCTTCATCGAAGAGGGCCAGACTTTCGATGCGATCGTGCTCGACCCGCCGAAATTCGCGCCCACCATCGCGCACGCCGAGCGCGCCGCACGCGCCTACAAGGACATCAACCGGTTGGCGCTCAAACTGCTGGTTCCGGGCGGCGTGCTGCTGACGTTTTCTTGCTCGGGTGGTATCGGTGCCGACCTGTTCCACAAGATCGTCGCCGGGGCCGGTATCGATGCCGCAGTCGATGGCTACATCAGCGAGCGTCTGGGCGCGGCGCCGGATCACCCGATGACGATCGAGTTTCCGGAAGGCGAGTACTTGAAGGGGCTGGTCGTCGTACGCAAATAGCAGTCGCTGTCGGCACGACGCATGCAGTGGATGTCCTTTCCTTGGCGCCACGCTGTCGTGCTGGCTAAACTTCTGCCTCTCCCGTTTTCAGCCCCCCGCTTTTCCCTTGACCGGAGCAATTCATGGCCCTTATCCCTGCCACCATCCTTACCGGCTTTCTCGGCTCCGGCAAAACCACCCTGCTCAAGCGCATCCTGACCGAGGCGCACGGCCAGAAGATCGCGGTGATCGAGAACGAATTCGGTGAAGAGAACATCGACAGCGACATCCTCGTCACCGAGTCGAAAGAGCAGATCATCCAGATGAGCAACGGCTGCGTCTGCTGCACCATCCGGGAAGACCTGCGCGAAGCCTTGCAACTGCTGGCCTCCAAGAAGCGCCAGGGGCTGCTCGACTTCGACCGCGTGGTGATCGAAACGACCGGTCTGGCCGATCCGGGACCGGTGGCGCAGACTTTCTTTATGGACGACGAGATCGCCGAGAGTTATCTGCTCGACTCGATCCTGACGTTGGTCGATGCCAAGCATGCGCCGCAGCAGCTCAACGACCGGCAGGAAGCGCGCCGCCAGGTGGGCTTTGCCGACCAGATCTTCATCAGCAAGAGCGAACTGGTCTCGGCCGAAGAAACCGAGGCGCTGATCCATCGCTTGAAGCACATGAACCCGCGGGCGCCGCAGCAGAAAGTGCACTTCGGCGAGGTGCCACTGGCTAGCGTGTTCGACCTGCGCGGCTTCAACTTGAACGCCAAGCTCGACATTGACCCGGATTTCCTGAAAGAGGAAGACGACGCGCACGCAGGCCACGATCATGACCACGCACACGGGGAGAGCTGCGATCACCCGTCGCATGCCAACGAAGGTCACGGCCACCATCACCACCATGACGATGACGTCAAAAGCTTCGTCTACCGGGCCGATCGCGCCTTCGATGCTGCGAAGCTGGAAGACTTCCTGGGCGCCATCGTCAATATCTACGGGCCGCGCATGCTGCGCTACAAAGGCGTGCTGAGCATGAAAGGCACGGACCGCAAGGTGATCTTCCAGGGCGTGCACCAGTTGATGGGCAGCGACCTGGGGCCTGAGTGGGGCGCGGACGAAGTGCGCCAGAGCCGGATGGTGTTCATCGGCATCGAACTTCCGCGTGAAATTCTCGAACAGGGCCTTGATCAGTGTCTCGTTTGAGCGGACCTTTGCTTTCAGCGCATTGACTTTCGGCTTCTCTATATACAATCGCCCGCCTGTTCCGGCGACGTGCTTTGGCCCTTTGGGGCTGAGGCATGGCTTCGGGCACAGGAGAGAGCGAGTTTTTGGCGTGTTTTCAGAGGTATAACCCCTGAGCCGCCAAGGGCGAGCATCCTGACTACATGGGAGGAGACACCCGTGAAAGCGCGTTCCAGTTCGTCCAAGGAGCCAGCCACCGTGAAGAAACCTGTCGTTCAGGCCAAGTCAGCTTCAAAGCCCGCCGCGTCCAAGCCGGCGGTCTCCAAGCCGGCGGCGTCGGCGACTAAAAAAGCTTCGGCAACGGCTCCCGCGCCAGCCAAAAAAAACGCTGTCTCGGACAAGTCCGCGAAATCCACGATCACGACCACCACCGCGGCGGCGTCTTCTCCTTCCAAATCGGTGGGCCGGCCCGCCGACTCATCTTCTCCTTCGATTCCCATGAAAAAAACGGCTGCTGCCTCCCTTCCCACCACGCCGACCCCGGTGATGCCGATCACCACCATCGCCGCCACGCCCGTGCCGGCGCGCGGTGGCCGGGTGTCGCGGTTGTCGCAACTCACGGTGCCTTCGATGCCTCAATCGATCGCCTCGACGGCTGCCAAGTCGAGCTTCTCGCAGATCGTGTCGACGGCCCTGGTGCCGCCGCCGCCGGTCGCGGTCAAGAAAGACCCGAAGTTGCTGAACAACTGGAAGACCAAGACGGCCGAACAGTTGGTCGATGCCGAAGTCATCGCGATGCCCGACGCGGAGTACATGAACGACAAGCAGATGGCGTTTTTTCGCCTGAAGCTGCAGGAACTCAAGCGCGGCATTCTCGAAAACGCGGGTGAAACCACCGAGCATCTGCGCGAAGACACCGTCGTCGTACCCGATCCGGCCGACCGCGCCACCATCGAAGAAGAGCACGCTCTCGAACTGCGCACCCGCGACCGCGAACGCAAGCTGTTGAAGAAAATCGAACAATCGATCCAGCGTATCGACTCCGGCGACTACGGCTACTGCGATGAAACCGGCGAGCCAATCGGTGTCGGCCGGCTGCTGGCCCGCCCGACCGCCACGCTGTCGCTCGAAGCGCAACAGCGCCGCGAACTCAAGCAGAAAATGTTCGGCGACTAAGCCGGCTGACAAAACTCCTTCCCCTTCCCGATTCCCCGTACAAAATCCGCGCGCACCCATGGCCAAGGAAGAACCCGGTCGACTTTTGTCCAAGGTGGCCAAGTTCGTCCGCAATCCGCTGAAGGATTGGTCGGAACTCGACGCGCAGGATTCGGCTGCACCTGACAACGGCTACAGCCGCGAGATGCTGAAGGAGATGATCGAACGGCGGCAGCGCAACGACTTCGTGCGTCGCCGTGAATTCGACATGCTGCGCAAACTGCGGCGCCGCGACGCTGCCGGCGGGCGCGACGACGGCGGCACGCCGTCGCAGTTCAACGTCAGCAGCACCTCCGGTAAGACCGAGGGCCGCGCGCTCACGCTCAAGAAGATCGACGAGATCGAAGAGCAGATGTCGCAGCAATGGTGGAAAAGCCGCGGGCCCGCGGGTGACAGCGCAGCGGCGCTCGCGGTTCCGGGTTCCGGTCCGGAAGTGCCCGCCGACATGGCTGGGGAACATGTGCGTGCGTACGCCGACACAGTTCCCGGTGTCACGCCGCACGAAAGCGCGCAGGGTGATTCGGCTTCGAGGGGCAGGTCGAGCGACGACGACGCGTTACACGCCGGGCGGCAGGTTTATGAAAGTGGCATCGAGGAAGCGGCCATTCGTTTTGCACAAAGCGATGACGCCGGTGCCGAAGCGATCCTGCTGCAGACCTTGGCGCCCGATAGCGCGCAGGCCGAGCACAACGACAGCTGGCTCGCACTGCTCGACCTGTACCGCGCCACCGGCGATTCCGAAAAGTTCGTTGCCGCCAACACGCGCTATGCGCAGCGCCTCAAGCGGCAGGGGCCGGAGTGGGTTTCGCTGCGTTCGCTGGCGCGTGACCTGCAAGTGGCTGCTAGCGTTGCGCAGAATTCCGCCGACGCCGATCGGCCGCTTGGTGTGGCCGACTGGTTCGCTCCGGCGGTGCTGACGCGCCCTTCGCTCGGCGAACTGACGCGTGCACTTGCCGCAGCGAGCGGTCCGAAGTGGACGCTCGACTGGCGTGCCCTTCGCAACATCGACGAGGAAGCAGCTGCACCGTTGAAGGCGCTGCTTGCGCATTGGGCCGATTCCACCGTGCAGATTCAGTTCGTCGGCATGGGCCACTTGACCGCGGTGCTGGAGCAGGCCACGCCGTCGAACGAACGCACTGTCGATGCCATCTGGTGGCAGTTGCGCATGGAAGCGCTGCGCGTGATGCATGCGGCCGACGACTTCGAACTGGTTGCGCTCAACTACTGCATCACCTACGAAGTGTCGCCACCGCCATGGACCGACCCCAAGGGAGAATTCGCGTCAATCGAGGTAGTCATCGAAGCGCCAAAACCACAGAAGCCGGCGGCGTCGACGCTCGCGCTCGCCAGCATGAGCGACGAAGTGCCGGTCGACATCGGCCGGAAGCTGCCCTCGCTCATCGGTGAACTCACGGGTGAGTCGGCGGCGGTCTGGCAACGGCTGGATGCCGAACTGGCCGACGCGGTGGCGCCGACGATTTCGTGCGCGGCGCTGGTTCGCATCGACTTTGCCGCGGCGGGTACGCTTCTGAACTGGGTGACCGCACGCGACGAGCGCGGTCAGCGCGTGCAGTTCGTCGATGCGCACCGGCTCGTCACAGCGTTTTTCGGCGTCATCGGCATCGCTGACCACGCTGCGGTTTCGCCACGCCAGCGCTGATCGGCATTGAGCCCGGTCAGAGTCCGGCGGGACATAACCCCGCTGTGAGAGGGCTTGAAAAATCCCTGCGTCGTCCTATCTTGTTCCGATGGAACAGTTTCACGGCACCACCATCGTCAGCGTGCGCCGCAAGACCCCCGTTGGCGACCAGGTCGCGATCGGTGGTGATGGGCAGGTCACGCTCGGCAATATCGTCATCAAGGGCACGGCGCGCAAGGTGCGGCGGCTCTATCACGGCAAGGTGATTGCTGGGTTCGCCGGCGCCACGGCCGATGCTTTCACGCTCTTCGAGCGCTTCGAGGCCAAGCTCGAAAAGCACCAGGGCAACCTGACACGCGCTGCGGTCGAACTCACCAAGGACTGGCGTACCGACCGCGTGCTGCGCAAGCTCGAAGCCATGCTGGCGGTCGCCGACGCCACCACCTCGCTCATCATCACCGGCAACGGCGACGTGCTCGAACCCGAGAGTGGCGTGATCGCGATCGGTTCCGGCGGCCCCTATGCCCAGTCGGCCGCCAAGGCATTGCTCGACAACACCGATCTCACCGCAGAGCAGATCGTCAAGAAATCGCTGGAGATCGCCGGCGAACTCTGCATTTACACGAACATGAACCATACGATCGAGACGCTCTGAACCGGGCACAGACAGACAAAAGCACGCCATGTCCATGACGCCCCAAGAAATCGTTTCCGAACTCGACAACCACATCGTCGGCCAGCCGCAAGCCAAGCGTGCCGTCGCCATCGCGCTGCGCAATCGCTGGCGCCGGCAGCAGGTCGAGGGCTCGCTGCGCTCTGAAATTACGCCCAAGAACATCCTGATGATCGGCCCGACAGGCGTCGGTAAAACCGAGATCGCGCGCCGGCTCGCACGCCTTGCCGACGCGCCGTTCATCAAGGTCGAAGCCACCAAGTTCACCGAGGTCGGCTATGTAGGCAAAGACGTCGATTCGATCATTCGCGACCTGGCTGAAATTGCCGTGAAGCAGACCCGCGAGAGCGAAAGCGCGAAGGTGCGCACGCGCGCCGAAGACGCAGCCGAAGACCGCATTCTGGACGTGCTGTTGCCGCCCGCGCGCACCGCCGAAGGCGCGGTGCCCGATACCGCCAACACCACGCGCCAGGCCTTTCGCAAGAAGCTGCGCGAGCACGCGCTCGACGACAAGGACATCGAACTGGACTTGGCCGAAACCCGCGCGCCGCTCGAAATCATGGGCCCGGCCGGCATGGAAGAAATGACCGAGCAGCTCAAGGGCATGTTCGGCCAGATGGGCCAGACCAAACGCAAGACGCGCAAGCTGAAGATCGCGGAAGCGATGCGCCTGCTGATCGACGAAGAGGCCGCCAAACTGGTCAACGAAGACGACATTCGGGCGCAGGCGATCACCAACGCCGAGCAGAACGGCATCGTCTTCATCGACGAGATCGACAAGGTGGCCACGCGCAGCGAAGCACAGGGCACCGACGTGTCGCGCCAAGGCGTGCAGCGCGACCTGCTGCCGCTGGTTGAAGGCACTGCGGTGAGCACCAAGTACGGCGTGATTCGCACCGATCACATCCTGTTCATCGCGAGCGGCGCTTTCCATCTGAGCAAGCCGAGCGATCTGATTCCGGAGTTGCAGGGGCGCTTTCCGATCCGCGTCGAACTGCAATCGTTGTCGATCGCCGATTTCGAAAGCATCCTGACGCAGACGCGTGCCTCGCTGGTCAAGCAATACCAGGCGCTGCTGGCGACCGAGGGCGTCACGCTCGAGTTCACGCCGGATGGCATCCAGCGGTTGGCGAGCATCGCCTTCGAAGTCAACGAGCGCACCGAGAACATCGGCGCGCGTCGGTTGTCGACGGTGATGGAGCGTCTGCTCGACGAGGTGAGCTTCGGCGCGACCCAACTCGAAGGCCAGTCGATTCACATCGACGCCGCTTACGTCGACACCCGACTTGCGGCACTAAGTCACGACGAAGACCTTTCGCGGTTCATTCTTTGAAGTAGGGCGCCGCAACGGCGCTTCACGCATCACATGCAGTGCGTGAGCTAAGTGCTTCATTTGCAACGATTTTCATTACTTCGACTGTTCAAAAGTACAGCTAAGTCGTTGATTCCATTACAAAATTCTCCGCAAGGGCCTTCTTGCGCGGGTGTTCCTTCCTGATAAAGTGGCGAAAAGTGCATATAAGTGGGAAAAAGTGTCGCCTGACATCCGTAGTGGATGTCGGTGACGTCTCACAACCAAGGTTTCGTTCTCGTGTTTCAAGGCGCTTCATCGCTCAGTCTGGATGCCAAAGGGAGGCTCGCGGTGCCGACCCGGCATCGTGACGTTCTGAGCGCGACGGCGGCCGGCCACCTCACCATCACCAAGCACCCGCACGGTTGCCTCATGGTGTTTCCCCGCCCGGAGTGGGAAAAATTTCGTGACCGCATCGCGGCGCTGCCGATGTCGGCGCAGTGGTGGAAGCGCGTCTTTCTCGGCAACGCGATGGATGTCGAAATGGACGGCACCGGCCGCGTGCTGGTGTCGCCCGAACTGCGCACCGCCACCGGCATCACGCGCGATGCACTGTTGCTCGGCATGGGCAACCACTTCGAGCTGTGGGACAAGGCGACGTACGACGCCAAGGAAGCCGAGGCCACGCAGGGCGACATGCCCGACGTGTTCCAGGACTTTTCGTTCTGAGGCCGGCAGTGGAGCAGCCATGGACCCACACCACAGTCCTGTTGAAAGAAGCGTCCGATGCGCTTTTTGCCGACACGACATCGCTTGCGCGCGGCACCTACGTCGACGCGACGTTCGGGCGCGGTGGACATGCCCGGGCCATCCTGGCCCGGCTGGCGCCGGAAGGCAGGCTGATCGCATTCGACAAAGATGCGGAAGCGGTGGCCGAAGCAGCGCGCATCACCGATGCGCGTTTTTCTATCCGTCACCAGGGTTTCAAAGACCTGCGCGAGCTGCCTGCGGGCAGTGTCGCAGGCCTGCTGTTGGACCTCGGCGTGAGTTCGCCGCAGATCGACAACCCGGCACGCGGTTTCTCATTTCGGTTCGACGGTCCGCTCGACATGCGTATGGACACCACGCGCGGCGAGAGCGTGTCCGACTGGCTGGCAACGGCCGACACTCAGCAGATTGCAGAGGTGATTCGTGACTATGGCGAAGAACGGTTTGCTGTTCAGATTGCAAAGGCGATTGATGCTCGCCGACAAGAACGGGGCCCAATTTCAACCACCACCGAGCTGGCCGACCTCGTGGCTGGCGCGGTCAAAACCCGCGAGCAGGGCCAGAACCCTGCAACGCGCACATTTCAGGCTCTTCGGATTTTCATCAACGCCGAGCTTGAAGAGCTGCAACAGGCGTTAGAGGCGAGCCTCACCGTGCTGCAACCCCAGGGGCGCCTCGCTGTGATCAGTTTCCATTCGCTGGAAGATCGCATCGTGAAGCAGTTCATCGCTAAACACTCGCGCGAGGTGTACGACCGCCGTGCTCCGTTTGCCGTGCCGCAGCCTATGAAATTGCACGTGCTCGATCGCATCAAGCCGTCCGCGATCGAGGTGGCTGGCAACAAGCGTTCGCGCAGCGCCATCCTCCGCGTGGCCGAACGCACGGCGGTGAACTGACATGGCGCGGCTCAACTTTTTGCTGCTGCTCGCCGTGCTCGCCTCGGCGCTGTACCTGGTGCACACGCAGTACCTGTCGCGCCAGCTCTTCACCGAGTTCGACCGGGTGCAGAACGAAGCGCGTCGCCTCGAGCTCGACAACGAGCGCCTGCAGGTAGAAAAGCGCGCGCAGGCCACGCCGTTGCGCGTCGAAAAGCTGGCCAAGGAGCAGCTGAAGATGCGTACCACCACGCCGGCCATCACGCAGTACGTGCGGCCCGACGGTTCGGTCATTCCTGCTGTGGTGCAAGCGCCGCCGCCGGTGCCGTCGTCCGCATCTTCCGCCAACACCGGCAAGAAGGAGCACTGATGCGCCGCAACAGCCGCAGCGTGCAATACGCATCGAGCCCCTTGCTGGCCAGCAAGACGCCGGTGTGGCGCAGCAAGTTCATCGTGGCCGGCATCGCTTTCGGCTTCGTCGTGCTGGCCGGCCGCGCTGCTTACGTACAGGTGTTCGACAACGCCTTTTTTCAGCGCCAGGGCGAGGTGCGATTCACCCGCACGCTCGAGCTGCCTGCGAGTCGCGGCCGCATCCTCGATCGCAACGGCCTGATCCTGGCATCGAGCGTCGAGGCGCCGAGCATCTGGGCGATTCCGGAAGACATCGAGCGCGACGATCCGGACGTCAAGGCCAAGTTGAAGCTGGCCGCGAAGCTGCTCGAGATGCCGCAGAAGGACTTCGACAAGAAGCTCGAAGACGAAGACAAGCAGTTCGTCTGGATCAAGCGGCAGGTCGACATGCCGATCGCCAAGCAGATCGCTGCGCTCAACATCAAGGGCCTGTACCAGCGCAAGGAATACAAGCGCCAGTACCCCGAAGGCGAAGCCGCCGCGCACGTTGTCGGCTTCACCAATGTCGAGGACAACGGGCAGGAAGGCATCGAGCTCGAGTTCGACAAGCAACTGGCGGGCAAGGCGGGTTCGCGCCGCGTCATCAAGGACCGGCTTGGTCGTATCGTCGAAGGCGTTGGTGAGACCGTGCCACCGCTCGATGGCCGCGACATCCAGCTCAGCGTCGACAGCAAGGTGCAGTTCTTCGCCTACCAGAAGCTGCGCGACGCGGTGATCGCACGCAAGGCGAAGGCCGGCAGCGTCGTGGTGCTCGACTCTGTGACCGGCGAGGTGCTGGCGCTTGCGAATTACCCGAGCTACGTGCCCGACAAGCGCCAAAACCTGACCGGCGAGCAGTTGCGCAACCGCGCCATGACCGACACCTTTGAGCCCGGCTCGACGATGAAGCCGATCACCATCGGCATGGCGCTCGAAGCCGGCCGTGTCACGCCCAAGACCATCATCGAAACCGCGCCGGGCCGGTTCCAGATCGGCGGCTTCACCATCAGCGACACGCACAACTACGGCACGTTGACGGTCGAAGGCGTGATCCAGAAGTCGAGCAACGTGGGCGCGCTGAAGATCGCGCAGAAGATGCAGCCGCATGAAATGTGGGACACGTACACCGCGCTCGGCTACGGCCAGAAGCCGGTGATCCAGTTTCCCGGCGCGGTGACGGGCAGGTTGCGCCCGTGGAAGAGCTGGAAGCCGGTCGAGCAAGCCACCATGGCTTATGGCTACGGCCTGTCGGCATCGCTCTTTCAGATGGCGCACTCGTACACCTCGTTCGCGCACGACGGCATGGTCATCCCGACCACGATGCTGAAGTCCGACCAGCCCGCCGTCGGCGTGCGTGTGTTCTCCGCAGAGAACGCGCGCGCCGTGCGCCGCATGCTGCAGATGGCCGCTGCGCCCGGCGGCACTGGCCCGCTCGCGCAGACGGTCGGCTACTCGGTCGGAGGCAAGTCGGGCACCGCTCACAAGCAGGTCGGCAAGGGCTATGCGAGCAACAAGTACCGCGCATGGTTCACCGGCATGGCACCGATCGAGAAGACTCGGATCATCGTGGGCGTGATGATCGACGAGCCCAGCGACGGCGTGTACTTCGGCGGCTTGGCCGCTGCGCCGGTGTTCAGCGAAGTGGTGCAGCAGACGTTGCGCATGATGAACGTGCCGCCCGATCTCGCAGTCAAGCCGCTGGTCACGACCAATGGCGTGGACGAGAGCTTCTGATGCCGATGACGATGCTCACCAACCCGGCCGAAGCGGCTACATGGCTCAAGTCGCGCGTGCGCGGCGTGCTGCATGCCGACAGCCGGCCGGTCGGCGCGGGCGACGGCTTCATCGCCTGGCCAGGTGCGGCAACCGATGGCCGCAAGCATGTGGCGGCAGCACTGGCGCAGGGCGCTGCGGCCTGCCTGGTCGAGCAGGAGGGCGTCGAGGCTTTCGGATTCGAAGACGATGCCAGTGCCAGTGAAGCCATTGCCAGCTACGCAGGCCTGAAGGCGGCGACCGGCCCGATTGCCGCCGCCTACTACGAGGCGCCATCGCGCGCGCTCGACATCCTGGCAGTGACCGGCACCAACGGCAAGACATCCACCGCGTGGTGGCTGGCGGAGGCGCTGATGCAGGCGCGCAAGGCGCCGTGCGGTGTCGTCGGCACACTCGGCATCGGCGTGCCACCGGATCTGAACTACACCGGCCTGACGACGCCCGACCCTGTCGTGTTGCAGCGTGAACTGCGCGGCTTCGTCGATCGCGGTTTTGGCGCCTGCGCTATCGAGGCGTCGTCTATCGGCATCGCCGAGCGACGTCTGGACGGCACGCGCATCGCCGTCGCCGTGTTCACCAATTTCACGCAGGACCACCTCGACTACCACGGCGACATGGACGCCTACTGGAAGGCCAAGGTCGAGCTATTTCTCTGGCCTGGCCTGCGCGCGGCGGTGGTCAATCTCGACGACGTGCACGGCGCGAGCCTGGTGGGCAATCTCGTCGAGGCCGGTGTCGGTTCGCTCGATGTGTGGACCGTGTCGGCTGCCGGCGCCCCCGCTCGATTGATGGCAAAAGACATCGGCTACGACGCGGCGGGATTGCAGTTTTCTGTGATCGAGCAGGGTGCGCCGAGCCAGCGGCTCGCGACCCAACTGATCGGCCAATACAACGTCGACAACCTGCTCGGCGTACTCGGCACCTTGCGCGCCCTGGGCGTGGGCCTGGCCGATGCTGTCGATGCCTGCCGCCACTTGAGCAGCGTGCCTGGCCGCATGGAGCGCATCAGCGTGCCGGGTCATCCACTCGCGGTGATCGACTACGCGCACACGCCCGACGCGCTCGACAAGGCGCTGGCCGGACTGCAGCCGCTCGCCCAGCAACGTGGCGGCGCGCTGTGGTGCGTGTTCGGCTGCGGGGGCGATCGGGACGCCCTGAAGCGGCCGCTGATGGCCGCCGTGGCCGAGACGCGCGCCGACCGGCTGGTCGTGACCAGCGACAACCCGCGCAGCGAAAAGCCAGGCTCGATCATCAGTCAGATCCTGCTCGGGCTGGCCAATCCTGATGCCGCACAAGTCGAGGTGGACCGTGCCGCTGCCATTGCCGAAACGCTGGCGCAGGCGAAGCCCGAAGACGTCGTGCTGATTGCCGGTCGCGGCCACGAAGCCTGGCAGGAGATCGCTGGCGAACGCATCGCGTTTTCGGATCGCACGCATGCGGTCGACGCGCTCACGCGACGAGGTGCCGCATGAGCGCCGCGCCGATGCACTCGCCGATGATGACGTTGGGTCAGGTTCAGCAATGGCTGCCTGGGTCGAAGCTGATCGGTGACGCCGCCACGCCGATTCAGCGTGTGCACACCGACACCCGCACGCTGGGTGTCGGCGACTTGTTCGTCGCACTCAAGGGCGAGCGCTTCGACGCCAATGACTTCCTGGCCGATGCCAAGGCAGCCGGCGCGGTCGCAGCCATCGCGCACGGTGGGCTAGAAGCCGCAGGCCTCTCGGGATTCGAAGTGCCCGACTCGCTCGCCGCACTCGGCGAGCTTGCCTCCGGCTGGCGCTCGCAGTTCGAGCTGCCGCTGGTAGCGGTGACCGGTAGCAACGGCAAGACCACCGTCACCCAGATGATCGCGGCGATCCTGTTCGCGGCCTGCGACGATCGTGCGCTGGCCACCGCTGGCAACTTCAATAACGAGATCGGCGTGCCGCTCACGCTGCTGCGCTTGCGTGGTTGCCACACGCGTGCGGTCGTCGAACTCGGCATGAACCATCCGGGCGAGATCGCGCGCCTTGCCGCGATGGCGCGTCCGACCATCGCACTGGTCAACAACGCCCAGCGCGAGCACCAGGAATTCATGGCGACGGTGGAAGCCGTGGCGCAAGAAAACGGTGCCGTATTGACCGCGCTGCCGGCCAACGGTACGGCCGTGTTTCCGTTTGGCGATGTCTTCACCGCGCTCTGGAGCGACCTGGCGCGAGCGGGTGCTTCGCGCCGCTGCCTGACATTTGGCGAGCACGAGGGTGCCGACATCGCGCTGCTTGCCGCCGACTGGCAAGACGGTGCCTGGCGCCTCGCGGCGCGCACGCCGATCGGGTCGCTGCAATGCACGCTGCGCATCGCCGGTCGGCACAACGTCATCAATGCCCTGGCGGCTATCGCCTGTTCGCTGGCGAGTGGCGTTTCGCTCGAAAAGATCGTCGAAGGGCTCGATGCGTTCGAGCCAGTGAAGGGGCGTTCGCGTGCCAGCGCGCTGCGGCTCGCGAATCAACAGGTGATCACGCTGATCGACGACACCTACAACGCCAACCCCGACTCCGTGCGCGCAGCTATCGAGGTGCTCTCGGCATTGCCAGGGCCGCGCCTTCTGGTGATGGGCGACATGGGCGAAGTCGGCAATCAGGGTGCGGGCTTTCATGCCGAGGTCGGCGCCTGGGCGCGCCAGCGCGGCATCGAAACATTCTTTGCACTCGGGCAGGACTCGCGGCACAGCATCGACGCCTTCGATGCGCGGACCGACGTCACGCGCCGCTTGGTCGGCGAGCATTTCAGCGACATCGCAGCGCTCAACACCGCAGTGCTCGCCGCGCTGCCGAACGTGGCCAGCGTACTCGTCAAGGGCTCGCGCTTCATGCGCATGGAGCGCGTAGTGCAGGCCATAGAGGCAACGACCAAAACAACGAGCAACAACGAGGAGGCCGGACATGACGCATGAACCGCGCACGCACGCACCATGCTGATGAGCCTGGCCCAATGGCTGCAAACGCTGTCGCCCGAGTTCGGGTTTTTGCGCGTGTTCCAGTACCTGACGTTTCGGGCGCTAATGGCCGCGACCACTGCGTTGCTGATCGGCCTGGCGGTGGGCCCGTATGCCATTCGGCGCCTGACCGCACTCAAGATCGGGCAGCCGATTCGCGGCTACGGCATGGACTCGCATTTGACCAAGAGCGGCACGCCGACGATGGGCGGGGTGCTGGTTCTTTTCTCGATCGCCTTCGCGACGCTGCTGTGGTTCGACCTGTCGAACCGATTCGTCTGGATCGTGCTCTGGGTAACGCTGGGTTTCGGCGCCATCGGCTGGGTCGACGACTGGCGCAAGGTGGTGCGCAAAGACCCCGAAGGCATGCGCTCGCGCGAGAAGTATTTCTGGCAGTCGGTGGTCGGTCTGGTGGCCGGCTTCTATCTGCTCTTCAGCATTTCGGAAAGCTCCAATTGGCGCGTGGTCGAGTTGTTCTACGCCTGGGTGCGCTCGGGGTTCGACTTGAGCTTTCCGCCCAAGATCAATCTGCTGGTGCCGTTCTTCAAAGAGGTGAGCTACCCACTCGGCGGCATCGGCTTCGTCATCCTCACCTACCTCGTGATCGTGGGCTCCAGCAACGCGGTCAACCTGACCGACGGGCTCGACGGGCTGGCGATCATGCCGGTCGTCATGGTGGGCTCGGCGCTCGGCGTGTTCGCGTACGTCACGGGCAGCTCGGTGTACTCGCGCTACCTGCTGTTTCCGCACATCCCGGGCTCGGGCGAATTGCTGGTGTTCTGCTCGGCGATGGCCGGCGCGGGGCTCGCTTTCCTGTGGTTCAACACACACCCCGCGCAGGTCTTCATGGGCGACGTCGGCGCACTGGCTTTGGGCGGCGCGCTCGGCACCATCGCGGTCATCGTGCGGCAGGAAATCGTCTTCTTCGTGATGGGCGGCATCTTCGTGGTCGAAGCGCTCTCGGTCATGGCGCAGGTCACGTACTTCAAGTACACCAAGAAGCGCTATGGCGCCGGGCGGCGCGTGCTCAAGATGGCGCCGCTGCACCACCACTTCGAGAAAAGCGGCTGGAAAGAGACGCAGGTCGTCGTGCGTTTCTGGATCATCACGATGCTGCTGTGCCTCGTCGGCCTGTCGACACTGAAGTTGCGCTAGACAAGAACCGATGAAGCACCTTCAAGATCTTCACGTGCTCGTTCTGGGCCTCGGTGCGTCGGGCCTGGCGATAGCGCGCTGGTGCGCGCGCCACGGCGCGCATGTGACCGTCGCCGACACGCGTGAAGCGCCGCCGCAACTTGCGACGCTGCAGCAAGATGTGCCTGGCGCGACCTTCGTCGGCGGCGCGTTCACTGCAGCGCTGGTGGAGGGCACGCCGGTGCGTGCGGTGTATCGCTCGCCGGGGCTGTCGCCGGAAGCGATCGCGCCGGTCGCCGATGCGGCGCGCGCGATAGGCCTGCCGGTCGCCGGTGAACTCGACCTGTTCGCGCAGGCGCTCGCCGATCTGCGCATCGCGCCGGACGTGCCTGAAGTGCCTGAAGTGCCTGTCGAGGAAGCCGTCGCGGAGCCGACGCCGGTCGAACCGGAAGCCGAAGCCGGCGAACAGACGGACGACGACGTAGAGGCCGATCTCGAAGTTGCCGTCGCGTTGGCCGAAGACGATGAAGAAGCTGCCGTAGCGCCGTTGCCCGTCATCGTTCCGCCTGAAGCGCTCAAAGGCTACACACCCGCCGTTCTTGCTGTCACCGGCACCAACGGCAAGACGACCGTCACTGCGCTCACAGGTCAACTGGTCGAGCGCGCCGGCAAGACGGTCGCGGTTGCCGGCAACATCGGCCCGACACTGCTCGACACGCTGGCTGCGCACATGGATGCCGACACGCTGCCGCAGGTGTGGGTGCTCGAACTTTCCAGTTTCCAGCTCGACGGCGTGCAGGGCTTCGAGCCAACGGCTGCCGTCGTGCTTAACGTCACGCAAGACCACCTCGACTGGCACGGCGACATGGTGGCCTATGCGGCTGCCAAGGCGCGCGTTTTCGGCGCACGTGGCCCGATGATCCTGAATCGCGACGACGCCACGGTGATGGCGATGTTGCCGCCGCCCGTTCGGGCCAAGCTGCAGCGCCCGCAGGTGCGCGCGCATGTGACCTTCGGCGGCACCATGCCACTGCGTCCGGGCGACTACGGCATCGAGCAGATCAACGGCATGGGTTGGCTGGTGCGTGCACTCGAAGCCGACGAAACGCAAAAGCGCAAACGTGGTGCGGCGGTCGAAGAAGAGATCTTCATGCAGCGCCTGATGCCGGCCAACGCGCTGCGCATTCGCGGCCAGCACAACGCGCTCAACGCGCTCGCCGCACTGGCGCTCGCCACCGCGGCCGGCTGCCAGCTTGCGCCGATGCTCTACGGCCTGCGCGAGTACCGCGGCGAGCCGCACCGCGTCGAGTCGATCGCCACCGTGGACGAAGTCGAGTACTTCGACGACAGCAAGGGCACCAATGTCGGTGCGACCGTGGCCGCGCTCAATGGCCTGGGTGCCGAACGCAAGCTGGTCGTGATCCTCGGGGGCGAGGGCAAGGGGCAGGACTTTTCGCCGCTCGCCGAACCCGTGCGTAACTTCGCGCGTGCCGTGGTGCTGATCGGGCACGACGCGCCACTCATCACCGAGGCACTCGCGTCTACCAACGTGCCCTTGGTCCAGGCCGCATCGATGGACGAAGCTGTGCTGCTCGCAGCCCGTAGCGCGCGGCCGAGCGATGCGGTGCTGCTGTCGCCGGCGTGCGCCAGCTTCGACATGTTCCGCGACTACGGCCACCGTGCGGCGGTGTTCCGCGACGCGGTGCAGGCGCTGGCCGATATGCCGCGCGAAACTTCGGGAGCGCCGGCATGAACACCAGTTCCGCGACGTTGCACACTTCCGATGCCGCACCGGGCCGTTTCGGCGGCTGGTTCGGCCGCGCCAAACGCAGCATCGATGCGTTGCCGATCCATCTGCCGGTGCATCTCGGCAGCGCCGGCACCACGCAAACCAAAGCCGCGCCGATGCGCGTGCTCGGCTTCGACCAAGCGCTGGTCTGGGTCACGATTGCCCTGCTCGCATGGGGCATGGTGATGGTCTATTCGGCGTCCATCGCGCTGCCCGACAACCCGCGCTTCATCCGCCAGGGTTACGGCCCCTACTTCTTTTTGACGCGCCACATCGCCTCGCTGATCGTCGCCTTCATCGCCGCATTGCTGACCTTCCAGATACCGATGAAGACCTGGGAGCGCGTTGCGCCCTGGCTGTTCGTCGTCTCGCTGCTGCTGCTGGTGGCGGTACTCATTCCGCACGTCGGCATCAGCGTCAACGGCGCGCGCCGCTGGTTGCCGCTGGGCTTCATGCGCTTCCAGCCGTCGGAGCTCGCCAAAGTCGCGATGGTCTTGTATGCCGCCAGCTACATGGTGCGCAAGATGGAGATCAAGGAGCGCTTCTTTCGCGCCGTGTTGCCGATGGGCGTTGCAGTCGTGGTGGTCGGCATGCTGCTGCTGGCCGAGCCCGACATGGGCGCCTTCATGGTGATCGCCGTCATCGCGATGGGCATCCTGTTTCTGGGTGGCGTCAACGCACGCATGTTCTTCGTGATCGCCATGCTGGTGGTGGTGGCCTTTGCCTCGATCGTGGCGTCGAGTTCATGGCGCCGCGAGCGCATCTTCGCGTACCTCGATCCGTGGAGCGAGCACAACGCGCTCGGCAAGGGCTACCAGCTGTCGCATTCGCTGATCGCTATCGGCCGCGGCGAGATCTGGGGCGTCGGTCTGGGCGGCAGCGTCGAAAAACTGCACTGGTTGCCGGAAGCGCACACCGACTTCTTGCTGGCTGTCATCGGCGAAGAGTTCGGCCTGGTCGGCGTGCTGCTCGCCATCGGCCTTTTCTTGTGGCTGACGCGCCGGGTCATGCACATCGGCCGCCAGGCCATCGCGCTCGACCGCGTGTTCTCCGGCCTGGTCGCACAGGGCATCGGTATCTGGATCGGCTTTCAGACTTTCATCAATATGGGAGTGAACCTGGGCGCATTGCCTACCAAGGGCCTCACGCTGCCGTTGATGAGCTTCGGTGGTTCGGCCATTCTGTTCAACCTGATCGCGCTGGCTGTGGTGCTGCGCATCGACTACGAGAACCGCGTGCTGATGCGCGGCGGTCGCGTATGAGCGCAGTCATCCATCGCACCGCGCTGGTGATGGCCGGCGGCACCGGAGGACACATCTTTCCGGGACTGGCCGTGGCCGAAGCCTTGCGCACGCGCGGCTGGAACGTGCATTGGCTCGGCGCGCCGGGCAGCATGGAAGAAAAGCTCGTGCCACCGCGCGGCTTCGTTTTCGAGCCGGTGCAGTTTGGCGGTGTCCGCGGCAAAGGTCCGCTCACCTTGCTGCTGTTACCCATGCGCCTGTTGCGCGCCTTGCTGCAAAGTATCGCGGTGCTACGCCGCGTGCGGCCCGACGTGGTGGTCGGCCTCGGTGGCTACATTACTTTCCCGGGCGGCCTGATGAGCGTGCTGCTCGGCAAGCCGCTGGTGCTGCACGAACAGAACTCGGTGGCTGGCCTCGTCAACAAGGTGCTGGCGAGCGTTGCCAACCGCGTTTTCACCGCGTTCCCCAATGTGTTGAAGAACGCGACGTGGATCGGCAATCCGCTGCGCGAGGCCTTCGTGCGGCAACCGGCGCCGGCCCTGCGTTTTGCCGGCCGCAGCGGGCCGCTCAAGCTGCTGGTGGTCGGCGGCAGCTTGGGCGCCAAGGCGCTCAACACCATCGTGCCGAAAGCGCTCGCAATGATCGCGCCGGCCGTTCGGCCGACTGTCGTACATCAGAGCGGCGCCAAACAGATAGACGAGCTGCGTGCCAACTACGCGGCCGCCGGCGTGCAGGGCGAACTCACACCCTTCATCGAAGACACCGCTCGTGCCTATGCCGACGCCGACCTCATCGTCGCGCGAGCCGGTGCCAGCACCGTGACTGAAATCGCGGCCGTCGGCGCAGCAGCGCTGTTCGTGCCATTTCCTTCGGCGGTGGACGACCACCAGACCACCAACGCGCACTTTCTAGTCGACGCGGGCGGCGGATGGATCGTTCAACAATCTGAACTGACCCCTGAATTGCTGGCCGACTTGCTACAAAAAACCGAACGCGCCACGCTGCTGGACAAAGCTTCCAGGGCGAAGACGATGCAGAAGACCGAGGCTGTCGAAGCAGTCGTGCGCGCCTGTGAAGAACTCGCCGCGAAGCGGGCGGAGAAGAAGTCGTTGAAGAAGGAGGCTCGCCCATGAAGCACGCCATTCGTCACATCCATTTCGTCGGCGTCGGCGGTGTCGGCATGAGCGGCATCGCAGAGATATTGCTGAACCTCGGCTACCGCATTTCGGGCTCCGACCTGTCCGACAGCGCCACGCTCAAGCGGCTGGCGAGCCTCGGCATCACGACCTTCGTCGGGCACGACGCGTCGAACATCGCCGGCGCCGATGCGGTGGTCACCTCGACCGCCGTGCAGGCCGACAACGCCGAAGTGCTGGCCGCGCGCGAGAAGCGCATTCCCATCGTGCCGCGTGCTTTGATGCTGGCCGAACTGATGCGCCTGAAGCAGGGCATCGCCATCGCCGGCACGCATGGAAAGACGACAACGACGAGCCTGGTCGCGAGCGTGCTCGCCGCCGCGGGGCTCGACCCGACCTTCGTCATCGGCGGTCGCTTGAACAGCGCGGGCGCCAACGCCAAGCTCGGCAGCGGCGACTACATCGTGGTCGAGGCAGACGAGTCGGACGCTTCGTTTTTAAACTTGCTGCCGATCATGGCGGTGGTCACGAACATCGACGCCGACCACATGGAGACCTACGGGCACGATTTCGCGAAGCTGAAAAAAGCCTTTGTCGACTTCCTGCACAAGATGCCGTTCTACGGCGTTGCCATCCTTTGCACCGACGACGAGGCGGTGCGCACCATCGTGACCGAGGTGTCGTGCCCGGTGACCAGCTACGGCTTCAACGAAGACGCGCAAGTGCGCGGTGTGAACGTGCGTGCCGTCGGCGGCCAGATGCACTTCACCGCGCAGCGCCGCAACGGCATCACGCTGCCGGACCTGGACATCGTGCTGAACCTGCCGGGTGAGCACAACGTGCTGAACGCGTTGTCTGTCATCGCGGTCGCGGTCGAGCTCAACGTGCCAGACGAAGCGGTGCAGCGCGGCCTGGCCGACTTCAAGGGCGTGGGCCGCCGCTTCCAGAGCTACGGCGATGTGCCGGTGCAGGCCGTGCAAGGCACGCACGCCACCGGCAGCTTCACCGTCATCGACGACTACGGGCACCACCCGGTCGAGATGGCCGCGACCATCGCCGCGGCGCGCGGTGCCTTCCCCGGCCGCCGCTTGATGCTGGCGTTTCAGCCGCATCGCTACACCCGCACGCGCGATTGCTTCGAAGACTTCGTCAAGGTCATCGGACAAGCCGATGCGGTGCTGCTGGGCGAGGTCTATGCCGCGGGCGAGCAGCCGATCGTCGCCGCAGACGGCCGCTCGATGGCGCGCGCACTGCGCGTCGCCGGCAAGGTCGAGCCGGTGTTCGTCGACGACATCCTCGCGATGCCGCGAGCCATTCTGGACAATGCGCGCGAAGGCGATGTCGTGATCTGCATGGGAGCCGGATCGATCGGTGCGGTGCCGGGCAAGGTTGTCGAACTCGGCGGTGGCGCAGCGGGTGCCGTGCCGGCCAAAGACGAGCGCTTCACGCGCGAAGGACGGGCGCTATGAACCTCTTTCACGAACCGGCTGCTTTCGGCAAGGTCGCCGTGCTCTTCGGCGGTACCTCGGCCGAGCGCGAAATCTCGAACTTGTCGGGCGCCGGCGTGCTGCAGGCGCTGCAATCGCGCGGGGTCGATGCGCACGCGTTCGATCCGTCGGTGCGTGAGCTGGTCGCGCTCAAGCACGAAGGCTTCACGCGCTGCTTCATCGCGCTGCACGGTCGCCATGGAGAAGATGGCACGGTGCAGGGCGCGCTGGAACTGCTCGGCATTCCGTACACGGGCTCGGGCGTGATGGCTTCGAGCGTGGCGATGGACAAGGTCATGACCAAGCGCATCTGGCAAGCAGATGGCCTGCCGACGCCCAAGTACGTGCGCCTGGCGTTCGATCAGCAAAGCCGCGAGCAGATTCTCGCCGTGCCCGATGTGTTGGGCCTGCCGCTCATCGTCAAGCCGCCACGCGAAGGCTCGTCCATCGGCGTGACCAAGGTCAGGGGTTATTCGGAAATGCAGGACGCGGTGTCGTTGTCCGCGAAGTACGACACCGATGTGCTGTGCGAGGAATTCATCGAAGGCGAGGAAGTGACCTGCGCCTTGCTCGGCCACGGCCTCGATGCGGAAGCGTTGCCGGTGGTGCGCATCGCCGCACCCGAAGGCGCCTACGACTACCAGAACAAGTACTTCACCGACGACGTCAAGTACCACTGCCCGAGCGGCCTGCCCGAAGCCGAAGAGCGCCACGTTCAGCAGATCGCGCTGGCGGCTTACCGCACGCTCGGGTGCCGCGGCTGGGGCCGTGCCGACGTGATGATCCGCGCCAGCGACCGCAAGGCGTTTCTGCTCGAGATGAATACGTCTCCCGGCATGACCACGCATTCGCTGGTGCCGATGTCGGCGCGCGCCGCAGGCATCGACTACCCCGACTTGTGCCTGCGCATCCTGGCGTCGGCTTCGCTCGATTCGAAGGGAGTGCATTGATGGCAGATGCGCTTCCCGTGCCGTTCGACGTCAAGATCATGAACATCACCGCGACGCTCATGTTCGCGCTGGTGGCCGTCATGTTGCTGGCGGCGGGCGCGTGGTGGGTGCTGCGTCAGCCGTTCTTCCCGATCGCGGCGATCAAGGTCGACGGCGAGGTGACGCACAACAACGCCATCACGCTGCGCGCCAATGTCGCGCCGCAACTGGCGGGCAACTTCTTCACCGTCGATCTGGCCAAGGCCCGGACGGCATTCGAGTCGGTGCCATGGGTCCGCAAGGCAGTGGTGCGGCGCGAGTTCCCCGACAAGCTGCGTGCCACGTTGACCGAACAAGTGCCGGTCGCGCACTGGGGCGAAGAAGCCGATTCGAAACTGGTCAACGGCTTCGGCGAGGTGTTCGAAGCCAACGTCGCCGAGGTCGACGATTCTCTGCCGCGTCTGCAAGGGCCCGGCGACAAGGCCGGCCCTGTCCTCGGCATGTACCGCGTACTCGAGCCGCTGTTCGCGCCCTACGACCTGGTCATCGACGAGCTCGCGCTGTCGAGCCGTGGCAGCTGGGAAGCCACGCTCGACACCGGCGCCGTGATCGAACTCGGCCGCGGCCAGAGCGAGGAAGTGGCGGCACGGACCCAGCGCTTCTTGAAGACCGTGACGCAGGTCGCGGGCCAGTACGGCCGCTCGCTCTCTTCTGTCGAGAGTGCCGACCTGCGACACAACGATGCTTACGCGCTGCGCTTGCGCGGCGTCACCACGGGCGCGCCCGAACCGAAGCCTGCTGCAGCGGCCAAGCCAACGGCCAAACCTGCAGCCAAGCCTTCGGTCAAGCCGGCCCCCAAGAAGAATTAAAGAACACCGAGGACATCTTCCATGCCCAAAGAATACAAAGACCTCGTCGTCGGACTCGACATCGGCACTGCCAAGGTGATGGTGGTGGTGGCCGAAGTGCTGCCGGGGGGCGAACTCAAGCTGGCCGGGCTCGGCGTCGCGCCCAGCAATGGCCTGAAGCGCGGCGTGGTCGTCAACATCGACGCCACGGTGCAGAGCATCCAGCAGGCGCTGAAAGAGGCCGAGCTGATGGCCGACTGCAAGATCACCCGGGTCTATACCGGCATCACCGGCAGTCACATCCGCGGCATCAACTCCAGCGGCATGGTGGCGGTCAAGGACAAGGAAGTAACGCCCGCCGATGTGGCCCGCGTGGTCGAGACGGCGCGCGCCATCAACATCTCGAGCGACCAGCGTTTGCTTCTGGTCGAGCCGCAGGAATTCGTGATCGACGGCCAGGATGTGAAGGAACCGATCGGCATGAGCGGCATGCGGCTCGAAGCCAAGGTGCACATCGTGACCGGTGCCCAGAGTGCGGCCGAGAACATCATCAAGTGCGTGCGCCGCTGTGGCCTGGAAGTCGACCAGCTCATGCTGAATCCACTGGCGTCAAGCCAGGCGGTGCTGACCGAAGACGAGCGCGAACTGGGCGTGTGCCTGATCGACATCGGCGCCGGGACGACCGACGTCGCGATCTTCACCAACGGCGCGATCCGTCACACCGCGGTGATCCCGATCGCCGGTGACCTGATCACCAGCGACATCGCGATGGCGCTACGTACCCCGACGAAGGACGCGGAGGACATCAAGGTCGAGAACGGCTACGCCAAGCAACTGCTGGCCGACCCGGATACGCAAGTCGAGGTACCCGGCCTGGGCGACCGCGGCCCGCGCATGTTGAGCAAGCAGGCGCTGGCCGGCGTGATCGAGCCGCGCATCGAAGAGATCTTTCAGCTGGTGCAGCAGGTGATCCGTGAATCCGGCTACGAAGAAGTGCTGTCGTCGGGCATCGTGCTCACGGGCGGCAGCGCGGTCATGCCCGGCATGGTCGAACTCGGCGAAGACATCTTTTTGAAGCCAGTCCGGCGCGGCATTCCGAAGTACTCGAGTGCGCTGTCCGACATGGTCGCTCAGCCGCGCGCCGCAACCGTCATGGGCCTGCTCGAAGAAGCCCGATTCGCACGCATGCGGGGCTTCAAGGTGGCGCAAAAGAACGGTTCGGTAAAAACTGCTTTCGGGCGTTTCAAAGACTTCATCGTGGGGAACTTCTGACCATGAAGATCCACACACTCTGGCTGGCACGGGCCGGGCCTCCACGTCATTTCAACGAGCGATGGCGACGCACCGGGCCGCCATCCTGACGTCATCCGGTGACTCGCTAGATCTCAAAAGAATTCATCCCCTAAACAAACGGCAACTGCAAATTCACGGAGTTAAAAAATGGCCATCGAAATGATCGAAGTCGAAGAATTCAACCAGGGCACGCAGATCAAGGTGATCGGTGTCGGCGGCGGCGGCGGCAACGCGGTCGCCCACATGATGGAGCGCGGCGTTCAGGGTGTGCAGTTCGTCTGCGCCAACACCGACGCGCAGGCGCTTACACGCAGCAACGCGCACAAGATCATCCAGCTCGGCACCAGCGGCCTCGGCGCCGGCAGCAAGCCCGACCGGGGCCGTGAAGCCGCCGAAGCCGCGGTGGACGACATCCGCGCGGCCATCGACGGCGCGCACATGCTCTTCATTACCGCCGGCATGGGCGGCGGCACGGGCACGGGCGCTGCGCCCGTGATCGCGCGCATCGCCAAGGAGATGGGCATCTTGACCGTTGGCGTGGTCACCAAGCCCTTCGACTGGGAAGGCGGTCGCCGCATGACCAACGCCGATGCCGGCCTGGCCGAGCTCGAAGCCAATGTCGATTCGTTGATCGTCGTACTGAACGAAAAGCTGCTCGATGTGCTGGGCGACGACATCACGCAGGACGAAGCTTTCGCGCACGCCAACGACGTGCTGAAGAACGCCGTCGGCGGCATCTCTGAAATCATCAACGAGTACGGCGGCGTCAACGTCGACTTCGAAGACGTGCGCACCGTGATGGGCGAGCCGGGCAAGGCCATGATGGGCACCGCTGCGGCGGCCGGCCCCGACCGTGCGCGCATCGCAGCCGAGCAGGCCGTTGCTTGCCCGTTGCTCGAAGGCATCGACCTGTCGGGCGCCAAGGGCGTGCTGGTTCTGGTGACGGCATCCAAGGGCTCGCTCAAGCTGAACGAATCGAAGCTCGCGATGAACACCATTCGCGCCTACGCCTCGCCTGATGCGCACGTGATCTACGGCGCGGCGTACGACGAAACGCTGGGCGACGAAATGCGCGTGACCGTGGTCGCCACCGGCCTGTCGCGGCAAGACGCGCGCCGTCAGGCGCCGACGCTGGAAGTCATCCGCACCGGCATGGGCACGGGCACCGATGGTCCTTTCAACGTGCCGACGCTGGGCGGCATGGGCCAGACCGGCGCGCACGGCAAGCCCAACTACGAAGGCATGGCAGTGCCGAGCGTGTGGCGCACCAACCGCACCATGGCCGCGGCCAAGGTCGATGCGTTGTCTTCGGGCGGCATGGACGACTTCGAAATCCCCGCTTTCCTCCGCCGCCAGGCGGATTGATGACGGCAAAAGCGGCGTGAGTTCAACGTGACTTCCGCGTGACTATTGCGGACATAGCCAGGCGCACGGCGCGCCTGGCGTCTGGCGCTTCTAAAATCGTCGTCGTGTTGCAACAACGAACGCTCAAGACCATCAGCCGCGCCGTCGGCGTGGGGCTGCACAGCGGACAACGCGTCGAGTTGACGCTGCGGCCGGCGCCGGTCGATACGGGCATCGTCTTCAGACGCACCGATTTGCCAGAGCCCGTAGAGATTCGCATGACGGCCGAAGCGGTGACCGACACGCGGCTGGCCTCGACCATTTCGACTGGGGGCGCCAAGGTGCAAACGGTCGAGCACCTGATGTCGGCCTGTGCCGGGCTGGGCATCGACAATCTTTACATCGACATCACGGCCGACGAGGTACCGATCCTCGACGGTTCGGCGTCGTCTTTCGTTTTTCTACTGCAGAGCGCAGGCATCGAACTGCAGAAGGCGGCGCGCAAGTTCATTCGCGTCACGCGCAAGGTCGAAGTGCGCGAGGGCGAGGGCGCCAACGAGAAGTGGGCGTCGCTCGAACCCTTTCATGGCTACAAGCTCGCCTTCCAGATCGACTTCGATCACCGGGTCGTGAACCTGATGGGTCAGCGCTTCGAGTTCGATCTGGGCAGCGGTTCTTACAGCCGAGACATCGCACGGGCCCGCACCTTCGGCTTCACCAAAGAGGTCGAATACATGCGCAGCAAGGGCTTGGCGCTCGGCGGCGGTCTCGACAACGCCATCGTGATGGACGACACCAAGGTGCTGAACGCTGGCGGTCTCCGCTACGACGACGAACTGGTCAAGCACAAGATCCTCGACGCGATGGGCGACCTTTACATCGTCGGTCATCCGCTGCTGGCGTCTTACACGGCATTTCGTTCAGGCCACGCCATGAACAACAAGCTGCTGCGCGAACTCATCTCCCACAAGGACGCGTGGGAGATCGTGACGTTCGACGACGTGAAGAAGGCCCCGGCCGGCTTCGCGGAAGTCGAACGCGCCTGGTAGGCGACGGGTCGCGACCGGTTTTTCGAGCGCCACGATCGATGCTGCTTTTTCGCTGGGCTATCCTGCTTTTCCTGCTGATGGCGGGCGTGTCCTTTGCGTTCTACGCGGGCACCGGCCAGGTCAAGTACCGCCGCTTCGGCTGGATCGTTTTGAAGTGGACATTGCTCGCTGCGTTCGGCTTCTTCGCCGTGCTGATCGCTGAACGCGTGGCCTGAGCGGCCAACGCGCCATCGCCGTCACTTGATCGTTGCGGTGTCAGCGAGATAGCGGCGGCGCCAGGGTTTGAGCACCAGCAGCGCCAGCAGGGCGGCGATGATGTCGAGCGTGATCGCGGTAGCGAACACCGGATGCCAGCTGCCGGTCTTCTCGTGCATCAGCGCTGCCATCGGGCCGCCGAGGATCGAGCCGATGCCTTGCGAGATGTAAAGCCAACCATAGTTGGCGGTGGCATGCTGCGTGCCGAAGGTATCGGTCAGCGTCGATGGAAAGAGCGAAAAGATCTCGCCCCAGCCGAAGAACACCACACCAGACAGCAGCACGAACAGCACCGCGTTCTCTCGCGTCAGAAGCCAGAGTGTCATGGCCACGGCTTCCAACGCAAAAGCGAAGAACATGGTGTTCTCACGGCCAACGCGATCAGAAATCCAGCCGAAGAAGGGGCGGGTGAGGCCATTGGTGAGGCGGTCGATGGTGAGCGCCAGCGGCAGCGCCGCCAGGCCGAATACCAGCACGCTGGCCACGCCGAAATCGCGCGAGAAGCTGGCCATCTGCGAGGTGACCATCAGGCCCGAAGTCGACATCATGGTCATCATGCAGAACATCAGCCAGAACAATGGATTGCGCAGCATCTGACGCGGCGCGAGGTCGGTGCCCGTGGTCTGCTGGGCGTGCAGAGGTTCAGCACGCTTCAATGCAGGGTCGGGCGAGCGCAGCGCCTGTGAGGCGATCACGCCGACGAGCGCGAACACCAGTCCGAACTGCCAGAGCGTGCTTTCCAGGCCTTTGCCGGCCAGCGCCGAGGCAATCGGAAAGGTCGTCAGGATCGCGCCCATACCGTAGCCCGCAGCCACCATGCCAACCGCGAAGCCGCGGCGGTCCGGAAACCAGCGCACCATCTGGCCGACCACGCCGATGTAGACGATGCCGGTGCCGAGGCCGCCGACCAGACCGTAGGTAAGGTAGAGCATGCCGATGCTGGAGGCCTGCGAGGCCAGCATCCAGCTGAGGCCCGACAGCAGCGTGCCGATAGAGATCAGTCGGCGCGCGCCGAAACGCTCGATCAGCCGACCCTGGAACGGGGCGAAGAATGTCTGCAACACGATCAACATGGAGAAGGTGATCTGAAGTTGCGACAAGGGCACGCCGAGCTTGGTCGACAGCGGCTTGGTAAAGAGCGTCCAGACGTATTGCGGACTGGAGATCGCCATCATGCAGATCAAACCGATCAGCAACTGGAACCAGCGGTTGTGCAGGAGTCCCGTCGCACTGGCAGGCGCCGAGGTATTGGCGAAAGTGGTCATGGTCTTTCTATCGTGGGAGGGAGGAGGCGAAAAGCGTTCCCATGCGGCCACGCTACCGTCGCTGCGCGGGTGGAGTGGGCCGCCGGGTCGAGTGAAAAGCTGCAGCCGCGGCTCTGCCGGTTGACGCCGCTCCGTGCATCAAGCGTGTGGGGTGCCGCAGCCGTGCCACGGCTGCTCCGGGTAGAAGGAAGATGCATTGCGATTGCGTCGCTCGGGTATTGCGTCTGATTTATGAACGCATAAATCTCGAGCAGATGCGGTGCACGATTCATGCCTATTTACGGCATGAGAATTCCCGATAAAAGAACGAGGCGCGGGGCAACGCCGCACCAGCTCCGTGCGTCAGCCGAAGCGCTTGCGTCGCGCCCGCGCGTTCGACATCGCGACCAGGATCAGGCCCAGCACCACGAAGCACACCAGCAGCCCTAACGCATTGAGCAGCGCCTGGCCATAGCCGATGGCCAGCACGTCGATGAACGGATACGGATACGACTGCAGCACCTCGCCTCGCAACAGTGCGTAAGCGAGGTAGCCGACCGGGTACAGGCACCACACCAGCGGCGCCCACCACGGCAGGCGATGGCCCGGAAGCACCAGCAGCCAGTGCAGGAAGAACAGGATCGGCATCACGTAGTGCAGCAGCATGTCTGCGATCCACTGCATGCCTTGCGGCGCCCAGACGTGGCGCAGCAGCAGGTGGTAGACGATGCCGACGACCAGGATGCTGGCGACGGCGCAGCCTTGGACCATGGGCCTCGCCGCGAAGCGTCCGATGGTGGAGTCGGGCGCCACGAGTGGCAGCAGCAGTGCCAGCGCGACGAAGAGATTGGTCAGCACCGTGAAGTAACCGAGGTAGATCACGATGCCCATCAGCGCCGGCTTGCCACTCGCGGCGGTCATGCCGACCGACAGGTTCAGCTGCAACAGCAGGGCGAACCACGCGATGATGCAAAGAGCGAAGCTGGACTGGCGTGCGGTGGGCGTCATGGGTGCGTTGTGTTCGAAGGCCGTGGATCGGCGGTTTGTCTGCTGCTCATCGGCTGCGGCCGGCGCGATATTGGCCGCTGGGCGGTTGCGAACCCGTCGCTTCGGCCAGCCGCGCCAGCGATCGCCCGACGTGGGCGTGCGTGATCGCGATGCCGAGTGCATCGGCCGCATCGCTGCCGGGCAAACCCGGCAAGTTGAGCAAGCGCTTGACCATTTCTTGCACCTGCGTCTTGGCTGCATTGCCATGGCCAGCCACCGCCTGCTTCATCTGCAGCGCGGTGTACTCGGCCACGCTGAGGTTGCAGGTGACCAGCGCCGTGAGGCAGGCACCGCGTGCCTGGCCCAGCAACAGCGTCGACTGCGGATTGACGTTGACGAACACGATCTCGACCGCCGATGCATCGGGCTGGTAGCGCGCCGCGACTTCGCCGATGCCGTCGAAAAGCACCTTGAGACGCGCCGGCAGGTTGGTGCGCTCCAGATGCTTGGTGCTGATGGTGCCGCTCGCGACGTACCTTAGCGCGTGGCCGTCTACATCGACCACGCCGAAGCCTGTGGTCTGCAGGCCGGGGTCGATGCCGAGGATGCGCATGAAAAAACAGTGTCGGGTGCTGCGGCTAGACGCCGAAGTACCAGCGCACCGAATGAAAGAACACAGGCGCCGCGAAGCACAGTGCATCGACGCGGTCGAGCAGCCCGTTGGCGCCGGTCACGCCCATGCCCTTCGGACCCCAGTTGGGAATGCCGCGATCGCGCTTGAGCGCCTTCATGACGAGGTGCCCCATCGACCCGGCGACGCAGGCGATCAACGACATCGCCAGCGCCTGGCCGTAGCCGAACGGCGTGATGAAAGACATCAGCGCGCCGACCACGCTGGCGATCGCCATGCCGACCGCCCAGCTGACCCAGTTGAAGCTCTGGCTCACGTTGGGCGCGAACGGTTCGCGCTGCAGCCAGCGCCACATCTTGGGGCCTGCATCGAGCGGCGAGTAGGCGAAGCGGCGCGCGATCAAGTGCTGCACCACCATGCAGGTCTGCACCACGAACACCAGGAAGAACACGAGGAACGCGCTCTTGCCTTCGAAGCCCGGGAACGACAGCAACAGCAATGCCGGCACGTGGCTCATGCCGTAGACACAGACCGTGATGCCCCACTGCAGCTTGGCGTTGCGTTCGAGAAACTGGTGAGGGTCGTTCGACAGCGCGCTCACCACCGGAATGGCAAGGAACACGTAGACCGGGATGAACACGGTGAAGAGGTCGAAGCGCGCCGTCGCGACCAGAATGAACTGGATCGGCAGCACCACGAAAAACGCCAGGATCAAACTGCGATGGTCTCCGCGCCGCGTCGGCGACAGTGTGATGAACTCTCGCAGCGCCAGGAACGAGATCAGCGCGAAGAGCAGCGTGGCGACGCCTTCCCCAAGCGCCCAGCCGACCCAGAACACGACCACCATGAACCAGGTGGTGCTGAGCAGTTGCTGAAAGACCTTGAGCTCGCGTCGCCACGATTCGCTGTGCATCGCGTTGCGCCGTTCGCGCAGGCTGATCAAAAAGGTGACGGTGCTGACGATGGCTAGCACGCCGAACACCAGGAGGAAGAGGGCAGCGACCTGGTGGGCCGGCGAAAGGTCGCGCAAGAAATGGTTCATCTCGATGGCTGGATCGATGCGGGAGTCAAACGCTGCGCAGCGCGACGACGGCCTCACGCGCGCGATCGAGAAACGGGCGGCGCTCCTCGCCTTCTTCGAGCCGGATGGGCGCGCCGAAGGTGACCGAGCACAGGATCGGCACCGGCACCACTTCGCCCTTGGGCATGACGCGCTGGATGTTGTCGATCCAGGCCGGCACCAACACCACCTCGGGGAACAACTGCGCCAGCGTGAAGAGGCCCGACTTGAACTTTTGCGGTTCGCCGGTATGGCCGCGCGTGCCTTCGGGGAAGATGATGATCGAGTCGCCGCTGGTGAGGGCTTCGATCAGCGGAGCAAGCGGGTCGGCGGCTCCCGGTGCGGGCGAGGCTATCGCATCGGATGCAGTTGCAGTTGCAGTTGCTGCCGATGAAGCCGACGCGTCGGGCTCTGTCGACGGCAATGCAATCAGAGGCAGTTGAACCGCCTTGACTGCGAACGCCGCCGGTGCCGGTGGCGGCACCTGGATCATGAACGGCTCTATCGGGTCCATCGAGGGTTCGATGCGCGCGGTCGGTATGAGGGTTGGAACGGCAGGCTTGGTGGATGCCGATGCGGCCGGCGCAGAAGGCACTAACGGTGCTCCGCCGCGCTCCACGTACACCGCGTTGAACACCTCGGTCGTGATCCAGCGCTTGAACGGTGTGTTGGCCCAATAGTCGCGCGCCGCAATGGGCCGCGTGATACTGCGCAGCTCTTCGGGCAGGGCCGCCCAGATCATCACGAGGTCGGCATGGCTTTGGTGGTTGGCAAAGTAGATGCGCTGTTCGGCCTTGGGCGGGCATCCGTACCAGCGTGCCTGTGCCCCGGTCAATAACCGCACCACTCCCAACAACAACCAACCCGTCAACTTCGCCAGCATGGGCGCGATGATAAGGGGGCGGTACCGTTCAGGGCACGTCGGCCGACGGCATGCGCGCGACGATCGTCGCAGCGCGGCCGCTGATGTAGGCCGAGCCGGGTCGACGCTCGAAGAACTTCGGGCTCGGCAGCATCACCGCCAGCCGTGCGGCCTCGGTGGCGCTGAGGCGCGACGCGGACTTGCTGAAGTAGCGCTGCGATGCCGCTTCAGCGCCGAACACGCCTTCGCCCCATTCGACGCTGTTCAGGTACAGCTCCAGGATGCGCTGCTTGCTCAAGAGCGTTTCCAGCACCGTCGCGAGCATCAGCTCCTGACCCTTGCGCAGGAGGGTGCGTTCGCCCGACAGAAAGAGGTTCTTGGCAAGCTGCTGAGTGATGGTCGAGCCACCGCGCAGCTTGGCCGTTTGCGGCGACTTGCCGCGCGCGATGGCGGCGGCGGCGCGCCGTGCCGCAATCTCTTCAGCCTTGGCGTTGCGCTGGCGGGCTCGTTCGATGGCTTCCCATTCGACGCCCTGGTGGTAGATGAACTCACCGTCTTCGCTGGCAATGACCGCGCGCTTGAGCGTGTCGGAAATCTGCGCGTACGGCACCCAGCGTTGCTGCCAGGCGCGGTCGCCGGCGCGGCTTCCGCTCGCGTCCCCGTTGCTGCGTCCGCGTGTCGCAATCTGCCAGGCTTCGGAGCGCTGGAAAGCTGTCGACTGTGGATCGATCACGGCCATCAACGCGATGCGCGCGACAAAAAACAACTGCAGCGCGATGGCCGCGACGATGAGGCACATGAGCCAGGTGAAGAAAGCGCGCATTGGTTGAGCTGCTCACCCAACCAGCGCACGCAATTCAGCGAGCACTTGCGCTGCCGGCGGCCGCACGCCACGCCATATCTCGAAGGCCTCGGCCGCCTGTTCGACCAGCATGCCGAGGCCGTCTCGCGGCACCGCACCGTGTGCGCGCGCCCATGCCATGAAGCCGGCGGCCGAGGGCCCGTACATCATGTCGACGGCCAAGGTGCCGCGCTTCAATACGCTGGCCGCAACGGGCACCTCGCCACCCGCCAGGCTAGACGCCGTGGCGTTGACGACGACGTCGAAAGCGCCCTCGATGGTGTGCAGCGCTTGCGCTTCGAGGCTCGCGTGATGCTGGAGCGCCAACACTGCATGCCGCTGGACCAGCACGATGGCTTTGGCCAGCGTGCGGTTGGCGACGACGACGCGGCGCGCACCGGCTTCGAGGATCGGGCCGAGCACGCCGGCCGAGCCGCCACCGGCGCCGATCAGCAGCACGTCGCAACCTGCGAGCGCCACGTCGGCGTTGCGTTGAATGTCGTTCACCAGGCCGATGCCGTCGGTGTTGTCGCCATGCATGCCATCCTTGCGAAAGCTCAACACATTGACCGCTTGCGCCAACGTGGCGCGCGGCGTCACATGCTGCGCGAGTCGCGCCGAGTCGAACTTGAACGGCACGGTGATGTTGCAGCCACGTGCTGTGCCGGAAGTGTCGGCACGAAACGCCGACACCGCTGCATCGAAACCGTCCATCGGCACCAGCCGGCGCTCATAGCGCAAGGCCTGGCCAGTGAGTTCCGCAAAGCGCGCATGAATCCACGGCGAGCGGCTGTGCTCGATCGGGTTGCCCATCACGCAGTACAGGTCCATGGTGGTTTCGGGCGGCCTGGCTCGATGCGATTACTTGGACGACAGCTCGGTCGTCTCGTCGCGCGTGAACTTGAAGCGCGACGGCAACGCGATCTGGTCGGTCTGCTTGCGCATCGCGTCGGTAAAGCGGCCGAAGTTGCCGATGCTTCGCACGATGGCCTGCGCACGCCGATCGAGCAACGCGTTGCCCGAGCTCTCGACGATCTCGGTGCTCACGATGCTTCCGTCGAAGTTGACGGTAACCAGCATCGTCAGCTGGCCGTACATCTTCTTGCCGGCCGCTTCGGGGAAGTTCTCGGTGCCGCGCTGCTCGATTTGGCGTCGCAGTGCGTCGACGTACGCGGCGTACGCGGCCTCTCGGGTGGCCGGGCTGATGTAGCGCTTCTTGGGTCGCGCGTTTTCTTCGTTGACCCGGCGCTCGATCTCGGCCAGCAGGTTGACCAACTGCTTGCGCTTCTCTTCGCGCGCCGCGGCCTCGCTCGGGTTGCCGCTGTGGCGCGGATCGGGCAGCGGCATGGCAGCCAGCTGCTGCTTGATCTGGGTGAGCAGCATCATCTGCTGCGCCTGCATGGCCTCGACGTCGCGCTGCGCATCTTCGGTGGCGTCGCCGATGGCGCGGAACTCGCTCGGCGGCAACGGGCTGGTGGCACGCCCTTTTTCGAGGTCGCCGCCGCCAGCCAGCGACGCTTGCGCAATCGCCGTGGCTTTGTCGGGCTTCTCGTTGCTGCGCGCATTGACCAAAATCACTTCGAGAGGCGTCTCGCTGAAGACGCGATTGAAGGCTTCAGGGTCGACAAACCGCACGGTGAGCAGTACAGCGTGCGCCAGGACCGAAAGCCCCAGCGCGATCTGCAGCGTGCTCAGGTCCTTGAGGTTCATTTCGCTGCGCTCATGCTCATGCGGGTGCGTTCTCCGCTGCCTTTTCTGGTGCTGCCTCGCCGTCGCTCATGTCGACCGCGATGGCGATCGGGCCGGCTACTTCGTCGTCCTCTTCGCCCGATTCTTCTTCCATGTCAGCCGCCACCACATCGAGCCGCTCGAGCACGGTGCCGTTCACGTCGAGGGCGATCTCGTCGATCTCGCCGAGCTTGACGCGCAGGTGCGCACCGCGTTCCTGCTGGCCGGCCACCGGAAAGACCAGCGGCAGCGAATCGGCCCGAACCAGGGCGCCGTTCTGGATGTCCTTGACGACGGTCACGGTCAGCTCGGTGATGCCTTGCTGCTGCAGATACTTGAGCGTCCAGAAGCGCTCCATGCCGCCCTGGTAGCCGTTGTAGGTCGCATAGGCGGCGTCGAAGCCCGACAGGATCGAGAACAGGTCGGCGTCCTTCGGCTTGAAGGGCGCAGCCAGCGCGGCTGTCTTGCCGTGGCGTGCGGCCGCGATGATCTGCCACTGGTTCACCAGGTCGGTGTAGCGGCGCAGTGGCGAGGTGCTCCATGCATAGCTCTTCACGCCCAGGCCGGCGTGCGGCAGCGAGCGCGTGCCCATCCGCACCTTGATGCCCGGCGCCATGCTGGCCTGGCTGCGGTACAGGCCCGGCACGCCGAGTTCGCCCAGCCAGGCGCCCCAGGTGCTGTTGGCCAGGATCATCGCTTCCGACACGATCAGGTCGAGCGGCGCGCCGCGTTGCCGCGTAGTGATCGTCACCTGCTCGCTGCCTTGCGGCTCGCCATCGTTTCCGATCAGACGGAAGTTGTAGTCGGGCCGGTTGAAGTTCTCGGGCTTGCCACGAACCACTTCGCGCTGCGCTTTCAGGTGCTTCGCCAGGCGGAACAGTACCGACAACGGACCGCGTAAACGTGCAGCAGCCTCTGGGGTGTCCGGGCTGACGGACGACGCGTCTTCGAGCCACGGCTGCGTGACCACCGTGTCGAGTTGATCGTGCCGCAGGTTGGCGACGATCGGCACGCGTTCCAGCTTGGTCTCGGTGCTTCGCAATTCCAGCGTGGCTTCGTCGAAGGTGGCGTAGAGCGACACGGCCGGCCGGTTGCTGCCTTCGAGCAGCGTGTACGCATCGACCACCGCATCGGGCAGCATCGTGATCTTGTAGCCCGGCATGTACACCGTCGACATGCGGTTGCGCGCCACCAGGTCGATGGCTCCGCCCGGCACCAGCGCCAGGCCGGGGGCGGCGATGTGCACGCCGACAACGAGGGTGCCACTGCCGATGCCCTGCACTGAGAGCGCATCGTCGATTTCGGTCGTCTGCGAATCGTCGATCGAAAAGGCTTCGACCGTGGCCACCGGCAAGTCGTCGACGATGGCCGGTGCCTGCAGCGCCGGGAAGCCCGTGCCTTTGGGGAAGTTCTCGAAGAGGAACCGGCGCCAGTGAAACTGGTATGGCGAATCGATGGCGCCCGCGCGTTCCAGCAGGTCGAGCGGCGCCAGTTGCGCGGCACGCGAAGCGTCGACCACGGCTTTGTACTCGGACGCGTTCTTGTCGGGCTTGAAGAGGATCTTGTAGAGCTGCTCGCGCACAGGCTGCGGGCATTCGCCGGCCACCAGCTGCGCCGCCCATTCGGCGATCTGCGCTAGCACCAGCTTCTTCTTTTCGATGCCGGCCAGGGCGGCCTGAACGATGTCGGCTGGCGCTTTCTTGAAGCGGCCCTTGCCGGCGCGGCGGAAGTAGTGCGGTGCATCGAACAGCGCGAACAGCGCGGCACCCTGCTGCGCCAGCGTCGGCTTGTCGCTGAAGTAGTCGGACGCCAGGTCGGGAAAACCGAACTCGCCTTCGGACGCGAATTCCCAGGCCAGGTCGAGGTCCATGGTGGCGGCCAGCGTGCGAGCCTCGGCGATCAGCTCGGCCGGCGACGGTTTCTCGAAGCGCAGCACGATGGCCGCGCTCTTGACCTTGAGTCGCTTGCCGGTGTCGAGCTCGACCTGCGCCGACGCTTCGGCCTCCGACAGCACGCGGCCGCTGAGGTACTTGCCGGCTTCTTCAAACAATACAAACATGGCGCAATTATCAACGCCGTCCGGGGCCGCCTGGCACCGGATATGCGCTGCGCCCCGGCCTAGATTGGATCGACGAAGCGCATGACTTCGTCCAGGTGGGCCCCGGCGAAATTCGACAGCGCGTGGTCGCTGCCTTCGATCAGCTCGATGCGGCTGCCGGGATAACGCGCGGACATTTCGCGCCAGTCGAGCACTTCATCGCCTTTGGCGACGATCGCCAGCGCGCGTTCCGGCCGGATCAGCATGCCGACTTCGAGCGCGCGCAGTTCGTCGATGTAGTCGGGCTTGAAATAGAAGTGCTCGGACGGATCGTGCCAGCCGGTCTGCTCGCCGATATAGCGGGAGAGGTCGCGCGCTGGATGCACCGCCGGGTTCAGCAGAACGACTTTGCAATCGGTCATGCCCGCGACGTAGGTCGCGTAGAAGCCGCCGAGCGACGAACCGATGACGGCCATGGATTCGCGCGGCCAGTCAGCGATGCTTTTCATGACCACGTCCATCGCATCGTGCGGCGACGGCGGCAATTGCGGCGCCCAAAAGTGCATTTTGGGATGGCCTTCTGCCACTCGTTGCGCCACCAGCCGTGCCTTGGCCGACTGCGGCGAGGAGCGGAAGCCGTGGAGGTAGAGAAGATGGGTCGTCGGCATCAGGCGCATGAGGTGATTCGCAGGTCGATTCTGTCAATAAAAAAGCCCCGCAAGTGCGGGGCTTGGGGCTCCAAGCGGTTCGCTTATTGAAGCTTGTAAAGAGCAAGCTTCTTGCTCACCTCGACTTGCCGTGAATTGCGGGCCCACAGCTCGAGCAGGTTGAACGAGCTGCCGTTCGCATACTGGCTGGTGAGCGTGGGGTCGCAATGCTGGTCCGCGCTGCCTTGGCTGGAGCAATAGATGATGGCCTTGCGTTGCGTGCTGGAGAGGCTCGTGCTGTCGTTGAAAGACGCACTGCCGGGGCCGGCGACGCGCCCGATCACGCTGAACGATGTGGGTGCCAGCGCACCCGCTGGCAGCATCCAGGCGTCGAGGTTCCCTTCGCTGCTGAAGTCGATGATGTTCGGGTCGCCCACGCTCGGGACGCCAAACGTGTAGCGACCCGCGGCGCTCGTTCCGGCGATCAGCTCCGCCTTTTGAACAGGCGTCGCCTGGACGAACGCGAGCTGCCGGATTTCGCCGATGGTTTGCGCACGCGATACGGTGCGGTAGGTCTGGATCACGGATGGACCGCTGGTCGGGAAGAACTCCAGCTGCCAGACGCTCTGGTTCTGTATCGCGCTGATTTGTGCTTCGGTGTAGCTGGGCGATACGAAGTAAATCCCTGTCTCTGCGGCGCTTACGGAAGCGGAATTGGCCTTGTTCTGGAACTCGCCACCCAGACGGACGATGCTGCTCGAGATGACCTGGCCCGCCGTGTTCGTGCCGTCCTTGCTCAATGCCAGGAAAGAAAGCCCCGACTGCGGATAGAACACGATCTTCGTCGCGCTGAACGGCGAAGTGACCGCGACCTTGTTGAAGATCGACGAACCGGAAACGGTCTTGTTGTCGATGGAGACGTTGTATCCCGTGGTGTACGAACTGAAGTTGGGCGAATTGACCAGTTCGCGGTCTTCAGAATAAGGACGCACCGAGGCGCGATAGGCGTAGTTGTTGCCGACCAGTTTGAGCGTGCCATCGATGTTGCGCGCAATGATCGTGTCGTTGTCCGTGCCGCCGAAGCGGTCGACCGTACGGTAGCTCAGCACGAAGTCCCCGCTGCTGCGCACGAACTCGAAATTGCCCCGATCGAACGTCACTCCGGTGGCGCCCTGGCGAAAGATCCCGGTGAACGAGCCGTTGTTGCCGGCGTCCCTGCCGACGCGGTACCCGTTGTTATAGAACGTGGACGGGTCGTCGCCGAGGAACAGCGTTTTGCAGGCCGACGCGATCACGTTGACATCCGTCCCGGTGGCGTTGGTCGTGTCGTTGACCGTGCCGCCGCCCTGCGCGAAGGCACCGGAGCCGCCGACACGTTGCGTGAGCGGCAGGGCGTAGCAGGAGGTCATGCGACCAAACAGCGCGGCGACAACTGCCGGCGGCGGCGTGCTGGCGACGGCAGCTGCAGCGATAGGTGGCAAGGTCGGCGTGACCGCCGTGTCGGCGGTGTTGAAAGCGATCGAAATCGGTGCTGCACCGTCGGACGTCGGAATCGTCTTGACGGTGATCTCGATGTTGGCGGAGCTGCCGTTGGGCAGCACGCTGACCGATATGGTGTCGAGCAACTTGTCCTGGCCGGTGCCGTCGGCGGTGAAGCCACCCGCCATGACGTCAATGGCGCTCTGGCCCAATGCATCGAGCAGTGGCTTGAGCGCGGCCACGAGTTCGGCGACCTGCGTCTGAATCGTGGCGGCGGTCACGCTGGACGGATCGGTCTGGATCGCGCCCGCGAGGCTGGCCGGATTGCCGTCCGGCGACAGCTGCGCAACAACAATGGTGGTGAGCGGCGTGACGTTCGCAATGCCACCGGCGGCGCTCGGCGTGGTGCTGTAGAAACTTTTGTCGTCGCGGCTGGCTTTGATGACCAGCGGTGCCACGGTGGTAGCGGGCAGGGTGCAACGGAAGGCGCCGGCGGCATCCGTCGTGGTGCTGCAAACCGTGGTGCCGGTCTGGTCGGTCACGGTCACGGCGGCGCCGGCAAAGGCCGCGCCGGTGGCGGCGACCCCGTCTAGCTTGGCGAGCGATGCCTGCGTGCTCGGCTCTACGACTGCGGCCGGTGCAGGCGTGGCGGCTGCGGTTGTCGTAGACCCGGTCGCCGGAATTGCAAAGCCTCCGCCACTGCTGCCACCGCCGCCGCAGGCAGTCAGTGTGAGGAGCACGGCAGCTGTCAGGCCGGCCTTGGTTTTCGGGGTGTGGGGTTGCATGGAATCTCCGAATGTACGAGTGATTAACGAAGCGTTACAGGGGTGCGGCGCCAGTCTGGTGTGCTGCGCCTTGGTTGCCCATCCCATGAATCGGGTAGTAGGGCGATGCGACTCACTCTTTCCGGGCTTTATGCTCGGAACATGACAAGAGAGGAAAGCGGGCGGGGCACGGAACCCAGTTGGACCGTCTACGTGGTGGAAGACGATGCGCGCGCCCGCGGTTTTTTCGAGAACAGCGTGCGTCGCAGCGAGCACCTGCGATTGCTCGGTTCAGCAGGCACGGTCGCCGAAGCCGTTGCATGGATGCAACGGACCTCGGAGCCTCCTGACGTGGTGCTGGTTGACCTCGGGTTGCCGGATGGAAGCGGGCTCGAAGTGATCCGTATCGCGGTGGCGCTGTTCGCCGCGTGCGATCCGCTGGTCGTTTCAGTATTCGGCGACGAAGACAACGTGTTGTCGAGCATCGAGGCCGGTGCGGTCGGCTACATCCACAAGGACGCTGCGCCTGAAGACATTGCGCAGACCATCGTGGAGATGAAGGCCGGCGCATCGCCCATTTCCCCAATGATCGCCCGGCGCGTGCTGGAAAAATACCGCCTGCTGCATTCGGGGATGCCGGTGAAAGGCTTGCGCGATGGAGTGCCCGTCCTGGCCGAGGCCGTTGTGCGCCAACTGCTGTCGAGCCGCGAGCAGGAGGTGCTGACGCTCGTCGCGCGGGGGTTTTCATATGCCGAGATTGCGCGACTGAAGGTGCTGAGCGTGCACACGGTGCAAACGCACATCAAGAACCTGTACGGCAAGCTCGCGGTGCACTCCAAGAACGAGGCGGTGTTCGAAGCGACCCGGCTTGGACTCCTGCCGCATCCGCGCTGAACCAGTGAAGCGCGGCGCGTGGTTCTTCGCCGTGCGACGGATCGCCTTGCTGGCTGTCATGTGCGCAGCGTGCGCCTCGGCGATGGCTTCTGCCGCGTCCGCAGACGAAGTGGACCCCATCGAACTGCGCGCCGGCCGGGTGGCGACGAGTGTCGATGGCGTGACCCAGGAAGGTGCCGTCACGCTCCCCTACAACTGGGATCGACAACACGGGGGCAAAGCTGGATTCGCCTCTTTCGAGCTGCCCTTCAAGCTCGATGACGAACCCGAAACACCCTGGGGAATTTTTATTCCGCGCACCGGGAACGTCTTCGACGTGTGGCTCAACGGCGCCTTGTTGCAGGTGTACGGTGACGTCGATCGCGGCAATGGCGCCGACTATGCCAAGGCACCCGTCTACCTGCCCGTGCCGGGTCGGTTGCTGCATGCTGGAGACAACTTGCTGCAGGTGCGCATTCGTGCCGACAGCGGGCGGCGTGGCGGCTTGTCGCCGGTCACGCTCGGCCCGGCTGCGGAGCTGCGGACCCAACTTTTCGAGGCCGCCTATGCGTGGCGCTTTACCGGCTCGGTGCTGCTCACTGCATTCAGTCTCATCCTCGGCGGCATCGCTCTGTCGCTCTGGCTGACGCAGGTCGACACCAGTGCTGGCGCGCGCGAACGCCGCGAGGGTATCTATCTTTGGGCGGCGCTGGCCGAGTTCTGCTGGGCCCTCCGGGTGGCCGACGGCGTGATCGCCGAACCTCCGTTGTCCTGGGGACCGTGGGGCGTGCTGATGGCGATGTGCTACGCCGGCTGGATTGCTTCGGCCATGATGTTCTGCTATCACGTGGCCGGCTGGGACACGCGTCCGGGCATGCGCTGGATTCGCTGGCCGATGGTGGTCATCGTGTTCGGCACGCTGGTGTCGTCTTGCCTGTCCATGGCCGTCGACGAGCCGCAGTGGCTGACCCGGTGGTTGGCCATCGAGATCGGGATACTGGTGGTCTTCGTCGGGGGCTTCGCCGTCGCCGCCGTGCGCAAGCCCGACGTCGGGCGGCTGCTAGTGATGGCCGCCGCGGTGGTTTCGATCGCCTTCGGCACGCGCGACTGGTTGGTGATCCGGATCAGCGATTCCTATGGTGGTACGACCTGGGTTCGCTATTCGTCGGTGTTCTTCGGCATCGCGCTGCTGCTGATCGTGCTGCGACGATTTCGGGCCGCGAGCGCCCAGGCGCGCGGCTGGGTGACGACGCTGGCGGCGCGCGTGGCCGAGCGGGAACAGGAACTCGAGTCGACGTACGGCAAGCTAGAAAAGGTGGCGCGGGAACAGGCGCGCACCCACGAGCGCGAGCGCATCTTGCGGGACATGCATGACGGCGTCGGCTCGCACATCAGCGCCGCGATCCGTCAGCTGCAGTCGGGGCAGGCGAGCGATGCCGACGTACTGCGCACCCTGCGCGATTCGCTCGACCAGCTCAAGTTGTCGATCGACTCGATCCATCTGCCGCCCGGCGATGTCGGCGCGCTGCTGGCAGGCATGCGCTACCGCATGACGCCACGCTTCACTGCATCGGGCATCGCGCTCGAATGGGCGGTCGACGACGTGACGCCGGTGGCCGCGCTCGATGGGCAGGCGATGCGGCAGGTTCAGCTTTTGTTGTTCGAGGCGATCTCCAATGTGCTGCAGCATTCGGGCGCCAGCGTGTTGCGACTCGAAGCGGCGATGCACGGCGCCGTACTCCGCTTGCGGGTGATCGACAACGGCTGTGGCTTCGACGCACTGCAGGTGCCGCGGTCGCTCGGCCAGCGCGCAGGGGCCCTCGGTGTGGTGCTGTCGCTGGAAAGCCGACCGGGGCGCACTGTCGTCTCGCTTGAATTCATCGGTTAGGGGCCGGTGGTGCCCGGCAGGCGCGGATAATCCGCGGCCATGTCAGCCGTGTTCAACCAGCCCTCGTTCGCGCGCCGCATCGCGCCTATTTTTCAAGGCTTCGACGGTTTTCTGGCCTTTGCCGTGTTTTTGCTCGCGTGCGCTGGACTGCTGACGATGTATTCGTCGGGCTACGACCATGGGTCCCGCTTCATGGACCACGGTCGCAACATGATCCTGGCCGGCTTCATCATGTTCGTGGTGGCGCAAATTCCGCCGCAACGGCTCATGAGCTGCGCGGTGCCGCTCTACACCCTGGGCGTTGCGCTGCTCATTGCGGTGGCGGTATTCGGGCTGACCAAGAAGGGCGCCAAGCGCTGGCTCAATGTCGGCTTCGTGATACAGCCGAGCGAGATTCTGAAGATCGCCATGCCGTTGATGCTGGCCTGGTGGTTCCAGCGGCGCGAAGGTCAGTTGCGACCGCTCGATTTCGCGGTGGCGACCATCCTCCTGGTGGTGCCTGTCGGCCTTATCGTGAAGCAACCCGACCTGGGCACCGCGTTGCTGGTGCTGTCGGCCGGGCTGTCGGTGATTTTCTTCGCGGGCCTGTCCTGGAAATTGATATTGCCGCCGTTCCTCATCGGGCTCGTCGCCGTGGCCCTGATCGTCGGCTACGAGTCGACGCTGTGCGCCGACGGCTTCGACTGGCGCGTGCTGCACGACTACCAGAAGCAGCGTATCTGCACGCTGCTCGATCCGGGCAAAGACCCGCTCGGCAAAGGCTTTCACATCATCCAGGGAATGATCGCGATCGGCGCAGGTGGCGTCGGCGGCAAGGGTTTTATGCAGGGCACTCAGACGCACCTGGAGTTCATCCCCGAGCGCACCACCGACTTCATCTTTGCCGCGTACTCTGAGGAATTCGGGCTGGCCGGCAACCTGTTTTTGATCGCATCCTTCATCTTCCTGATTTTCCGCGGCCTCGCGATTGCATCGGACGCACCCACCCTGTTTTCGCGATTGCTTGCAGGCGCCATCACGCTCATCTTTTTCACTTACGCCTTCGTCAACATGGGCATGGTCAGCGGCATCCTGCCCGTCGTCGGCGTCCCGCTCCCTTTCATCAGCTATGGCGGCACCGCCATGGTCACGCTTGGCCTCGGCCTGGGCATCCTGATGTCGATTTCGCGCGCCAAACGCTTGATGCAGACCTGACCGCGCCGTAGGGCGGCGGTCTGTGGGTGAGATGCCGTGAAACCGGCTCTGCCGCGCGACTGGCATCGCCTTCGGTAGGGCGCGAGGCAAGTACTCCGCGGTAGAGGGAGGGCGAAGCGACACGAAGTGCGCACCGCCCCTGGGGGCGAGCAATAATGTCCGATGATCTCTCGCGAACCCACCATCGAGCGCCTTGCCACGGCGCAATCGTTGCTTCTCACGCCCTTCGGTCTCGACGAATCGCACCTGACCAAAGCGCTCGGCGAAATCACCTCTTACGGTGTCGACGACGCCGATCTCTACTTTCAGTACACCCGCAGCGAAGGTTGGAGCCTGGAAGAAGGCATCGTCAAGACCGGCAGCTTCAGCATCGACCAGGGCGTCGGCGTGCGAGCAGTCAGCGGTGAAAAAACCGCGTTCGCGTACTCGGACGACATTTCAGAAGCGTCGCTGCTCGACGCGGCGCGCACCGTGCGTTCGATCTCAGCCTCGGGCCGTACGGGTCGCGCCAAGACGCCTTCCCGCAAGGTCGCATCGAGCCGCTCGCTCTACGCTGGCGTCGACCCGATCTCCACGCTCGACAGCGCGACGAAGGTGGCCTTGCTCGGCAAAGTCGAAAAGCTGGCGCGCTCGCGCGATCCGCGCATTGCGCAGGTCATGGCCGGACTCGCAAGCGAATACGACGTAGTGCTTGTGGCACGCGCCGACGGCACGCTGGCGGCCGATGTGCGCCCACTGGTGCGTCTCTCTGTGACTGTGATCGCGGAGCAGAACGGCCGCCGCGAAATCGGCTCCGGCGGCGGTGGCGGGCGCTTCGGGCTCGCTTACTTCGACGACGAACACATCGCCGAATATGTCGACCAAGCCGTCAAGGCGGCGCTCACCAATCTCGAAGCTCGGCCCGCACCGGCCGGTGAAATGACCGTCGTGCTCGGCCCGGGCTGGCCCGGCATCCTGCTGCACGAGGCCATTGGCCACGGGCTCGAAGGCGACTTCAACCGCAAGGGATCGAGCGCGTTCTCGGGCCGCATCGGCGAGCGCGTGGCGGCCAAGGGTGTGACCGTGCTCGACGACGGCACCATCGCCGATCGCCGCGGCTCGCTCAATGTCGACGACGAAGGCAACGCCAGCCAGCGCAACGTGCTGATCGAAGACGGCATCCTGAAGGGTTACATCCAGGATTCGATGAACGCGCGCCTGATGAAGGTCAAGCCCACCGGCAACGGCCGCCGCGAAAGCTACGCGCATGTGCCGATGCCGCGCATGACCAACACCTACATGCTTGGCGGCGACAAGGACCCGAAGGAGATCGTTGCCAGCATCAAGAAGGGTCTGTACGCCACCAACTTCGGCGGCGGCCAGGTCGACATCACTAGCGGCAAGTTCGTCTTTTCGGCGAGCGAGGCTTACTGGGTCGAGAACGGCAAGATCCAGTACCCGGTGAAGGGCGCGACCATCGTGGGCAACGGCCCTGACGCACTCACACGCGTCACGATGATCGGCGATGACATGGCGCTGGACTCGGGTGTCGGCACCTGCGGCAAGGAAGGCCAGAGCGTGCCGGTCGGCGTCGGCCAGCCGACGTTGCGCATCGATGGGCTCACGGTCGGTGGCACGGCCTGACGCGCCAGCGTCGCGTCGTTCTGAAAAACCCTGTGCTACATTGCGGCTCCATGTCTTTGCGCGCCGTATTCTATTTTTCGTACTTTTGGTTCCGGATCTCCGGCGGCCCAGAGGCGAGCGCGTAAAGCAAACGTACACCCCTCCAAGACCGCCGGCGCTCACGCCCCGGCGGTTTTTTTGTGCCCCTCGTTTTTCAATCAAGACTTCAGATCAGGAGCCCACGATGACCCTTCCTACCGCCCGACCCAGCGACAGCTGGTATGCGACCGTCGAAAAGACCAGCAAGACCGACGACGAACGCATCAAGGACATCAACGTGCTGCCCCCTCCAGAACATCTGATCCGCTTTTTCCCGATCAGCGGCACCGCGACCGAAACGCTCATTGCCGACACGCGGCGCAACATTCACAACATCATGGCTGGCAAGGACGACCGGCTGCTGGTGGTCATGGGTCCGTGTTCCATTCACGATCCGGTCGCAGCGCTCGAGTACGCCAAGCGGCTGCAGGCGCAGCGTCTGAAGTACGCCGGAACGCTGGAGATCGTGATGCGCGTCTACTTCGAAAAGCCGCGCACCACGGTCGGCTGGAAAGGGCTCATCAACGACCCGTACCTCGACGAGAGCTTTCGGATCGACGAAGGCCTGCGGATCGCGCGGCAGTTGCTGATCGACATCAACCGGCTCGGTCTGCCTGCGGGCAGCGAGTTTCTCGACGTGATCTCGCCGCAATACATCGGCGATCTGATCGCCTGGGGCGCGATCGGCGCACGCACGACGGAGAGCCAGGTGCATCGCGAGCTGGCATCGGGCTTGTCGGCACCGATCGGTTTCAAGAACGGAACGGACGGCAACATTCGTATTGCGACGGACGCCATTCAGGCGGCGGCGCGCGGCCATCACTTTTTGTCGGTGCACAAAAACGGCCAGGTCGCGATCGTGCAGACCAACGGCAATCGCGATTGCCATGTGATCTTGCGTGGCGGCAAGGCGCCTAACTACGACGCCGCCAGCGTGACGGCGGCCTGCGCCGACCTCATGGCGGCCGGCCTGCCGCCCACCTTGATGGTCGATTGCAGCCATGCCAACAGTTCCAAGCAGCACCAGAAACAAATCGACGTCGCCGCCGACATCGCGGGCCAGGTGTCGGGCGGTTCCAGCCAGGTGTTCGGTCTGATGATCGAAAGCCATCTGCAGCCCGGCGCCCAGAAGTTCACGCCCGGCAAGGACGAGTTGGCCGGGCTCGAATACGGCAAAAGCATCACCGATGCCTGCATCGGCTGGGATGATTCGGTTGGCGTACTCGAGACGCTGTCGCAGGCGGTCAAGTCGCGTCGCGGCTGATCGGACTCTCAAGATCGATCCGACCTCGACCGGATCAAGCTAGATCAGGTCGGCGAGGTCGGGCCAATGGTGGCGCATGGCCGCGGCTTCGTCGCCGTCTCCGGCCATGAACGAGAAATCGGCGAAGTCGAAGCCCGGCGCGACCGTGCAGGCGACCAGCGTGTAGTCCCCCGCCGCGTGGCTCACGATGGGCCGCGCCGCCTGCCACTGACCAGCTGGCACCACATGCTGCGGGCGGGTGCCGTGGACATCGATGGTGCCCAAACGCACGTGCGCAGGCGCGGTTCGCAAGTTGGCGTCGCAAGTCCACAGTGCCAGCGGCACGCCTTCCAGGAACACCCAGACTTCGTCGGACAGCACGCGGTGCCAACGCGAATGCTGATGGGCCTCGAGCATGAAATAAATGGTCGTTAGCGCGCTGCGCGGCGGGCGGCCATCGACCGGCGTCGACACTGCGCCGGAGCGAAACGTCTCGCGATACCAGCCGCCTTCCGGGTGCGGCTGCAAATGCAGCGCTTCAATCAGCTGCTGCGCGCGGTTCAGCGTCATGCGGCGGCCCGCAGCGCGGCCAGTAATTTGTCGTGCACGCCGCCGAATCCGCCATTGCTCATGCAGACGATGTGATCGCCGGGTCGTACGGCAGAGACGATTTGCGCCACCAGGGGATCGATCGCGCCGACCACGCGAGCTCGGTTGCCGAGCGGCGCGAGCGCTGCGGCCGCATCCCAGTCGAGTCCGGCGGTGTGGCAGAAAGCAAGATCGGCGGCTTCGAGACTCCACGGCAGCTGCGACGACATGGTCCCCAGCTTCATGGTGTTGCTGCGTGGCTCGAAGGCCGCGACGATGCGCTCGCCGGTCTTGCCCTGAATGTCCAGCTGACGACGCAGGCCGTCGAGAGTGGTTCGAATGGCGGTGGGATGGTGCGCGAAGTCGTCGTAGACATGGATGTCGCCACCCGCGCGCGCGACCACGCCGCGCAATTCCATGCGGCGCCGCGCGTTGTGGAAGGTCCCGAGCGCGGCCGCGGCGTCGGTCGGCGGCACGCCGACATGCTCGGCGGCGGCGATGGCGGCCAGCGCATTCATCTGGTTGTGCAGCCCCGACAGTTCCCATTCGACGCGCCCGACGACTTCGCCATGGCGGCGCACGTCGAAAGCGCTGTGCTCGCCGTCAGCCTGCCACTCGGCCCGCGCGCCCGCGCTGCCGATCGCACCGCCGAAGCGTGCGACCTCGCTCCAGCAGCCCTGCGCCAGCACGCGCTGCAGGCTGTCTTCGGTTGCATTCACCACCACGCGGCCAGTGCTCGGCACCGTCCGCACGAGGTGATGAAACTGCCTCTCGATCGCCGCGAGGTCATCGAAGATGTCGGCGTGGTCGAACTCCAGGTTGTTCAAGATGGCGGTGCGCGGTCGGTAATGAACGAACTTGCTGCGTTTGTCGAAAAACGCGGTGTCGTATTCATCGGCTTCGATGACAAAGGGCAAGTTCGAGCCCAGGCGTGCCGACACACCGAAATCGAGCGGCACACCGCCGACGAGAAAGCCCGGCGTCCTGCCTGCGCGATCGAGAATCCACGCCAGCATCGACGTGGTCGTGGTCTTGCCGTGCGTGCCCGCCACCGCCAGCACATGGCGGCCCTGCAGCACGTTTTCAGCGAGCCATTGCGGGCCGCTCGTATAGGGCGAACCGGCGTCGAGGATTGCTTCCATCAACGGAAACTTCGGCGTGCCGTCGGCCAGTCGAGCCCGTGAAACGACATTGCCGACCACGAACATGTCGGGCGCCAGCGCCAGTTGGTCGGCCGAAAATCCTTCGATGAGATCGATGTCGAGCGCCCGCAGCTGGTCGCTCATTGGCGGATAGACGCCGGCGTCGCAGCCCGTCACGCGGTGACCGGCTTCGCGCGCCAAGGCGGCCACACCGCCCATGAAGGTGCCGCAGATGCCGAGAATGTGAATGTGCATCGACTGATTTTATGGACGGCGCCGGCAGCGCATCTGCTGGGCTGCTTCGGGGCTTCTTCAAATGGCACTCTCCGGGCAAAATGATTCGATGGACATGTCCAAGCGCGAAATCGCAGCGACCGCGGCCCGCCTCGTCGTCGAGGAGGGGCTGGAGTACGGGCCGGCCAAACGTCGTGCCTTGCGCGAGATGGGTTTGCCGAACCGGACTTCGCTGCCCAACAACGACGAGGTCGAGGTCGAAGTCCGTGACTACATCCAGCTCTTTTGCGCCGATACGCAGCCCAAAGAGCTCCATGCGTTGCGCATGCTGGCACTGGAATGGATGGAGCGCATGTCGGCTTTCCGTCCGCACGTAGGTGGTGCGGTGTGGCACGGCACGGCAACGCGCCTTTCGGATATTTATGTCCAGCTTTTCTGCGACGATTCCAAGTCGGCCGAGATCGCGCTGATCGATCATCACGTCGACTACCAGCCCCGCACGGTTACCGGCTTTCACGGCGAGCAAGTCGAGGCGCTCAGCGTGCACGCGTCGAGCCTTGCACTTGGCGAAGACATCGGCGTGCACCTGCTGGTCTACGATCTTGACGACTTGCGCGGCGCACTGAAGCCGGATGCGCAGGGGCGTACGCCGCGTGGCGACGTGACGGGATTGCGGCGCCTCATTGAAAAGGATTCGGGATGAAGACGGATTTGAGCCGGCGACGCTGGCTCTACGGTGGCGTGGCGGTAGTGGCTGCCGGCGCGGGTGTCGGTGGCGCATGGCTCAAACATGATGCCAATGCGGCCAGCACTGCAGGGAGCGTCGACGAGGGCGACCCGGCCTTTTGGTCTCGCAGCTTCACGCGGCCTGAAGGCGGAGAACTCAAACTGGCCGACCTTCGGGGCAAGCCGCTGCTGGTCAATTTCTGGGCGACCTGGTGTCCGCCTTGCGTCGAGGAGCTGCCGATGGTCGATCGTTTTTTTCGCGATCATGCGACATCGGGGTGGCAAGTGATCGGATTGGCAATCGATCAGCCAAGTTCAGTGCGCAAGTTTCTCGAAAAGACGCCGGTGAGCTTTCCGGTCGGATTGGCTGGTCTTGAAGGCACCGAACTGGTCAAGCAGTTGGGCAACACGGGCGGTGGATTGCCCTTCACCTTGGTAGTGCAGGCCGATGGAAAAGTCGGCGCGCGGAAAATGGGAAAGCTCGAGCCCGCTGACCTGGAGGCATGGCGGCGTGCATATGTTCACGGTTAGAATGCGGGCGGCCGACGGCGATCCCGACGCGCTGACGTCGCAAATCGCTGGAATAGACTGACGTAGCTGCCAGTAGTCGGTAATAAGTTGCTATTACACGCACTACACCGATTCCAGGCGAGTTGATTTCCCGAATGACCGGCCCCGCCGGCAATGGAGCCCCATGGACCTGCGCAAACTGAAGACACTGATCGATTTGGTGTCTGAATCCAACATTTCCGAATTAGAGATCACCGAAGCAGAAGGCAAGGTTCGCATCGTCAAGGGCGGTGAACCCGCACCGGTTCAATACGTGCAGGCCATGGCAGCACCGTCCGCAGCAGTTGCTCATGCGCCTCCTGCAGCAGCGATTCCTGCGGCGCCAGCGGAAGCAGCGCCAGTTGGCCATGCCATCAAATCTCCGATGGTCGGCACCTTCTACCGCTCGTCCAGCCCGGGTGCCGCCGCTTTCGTGGAAGTCGGCAGCAAAGTGAATGAAGGCGACACCGTCTGCATCATCGAGGCCATGAAGATCCTGAATGAGATCGAAGCCGACAAGTCGGGCACTGTCACGCAGATCCTTGGGGAAAACGGCCAGGCAGTCGAGTACGGCCAGCCGCTGTTCATCATCGAGTGACCATGTTCAAGAAGATTCTGGTCGCCAACCGCGGCGAGATCGCGCTGCGTATTCAGCGCGCCTGCAGCGAGATGGGCATCAAGGCCGTCATGGTCTATTCCGAAGCCGATCGCGAGGCCAAGTACGTCAAGCTGGCGCAGGAAGCGGTGTGTATCGGCCCGGCGGCATCGGCGCTGAGCTATCTCAATATGCCGGCCATCATTTCGGCGGCCGAAGTCACCGACGCTGAGGCGATTCATCCGGGCTACGGCTTTTTGAGCGAGAACGCCAACTTTGCCGAACGCGTCGAGCAGAGCGGATTTCAGTTCATCGGCCCAACGCCAGAAAACATCCGGACCATGGGTGACAAGGTCATGGCCAAGCAGTCCATGATCAAAGCTGGGGTGCCTTGCGTGCCCGGCTCCGAAGGCGAACTGTCGGACGACGCGGCCACGAACAAGCGCATTGCGCGTGCGGTGGGCTATCCGGTCATCATCAAGGCGTCGGGCGGTGGCGGTGGGCGTGGCATGCGCGTGGTCCATACCGAAGCCGCGCTCATCAATGCCATTCAGATGACCAAGGCCGAGGCGGGTGCTGCTTTCAGCAATCCGGCGGTCTATATGGAGAAGTTTCTCCAGAATCCGCGGCACGTCGAGATCCAGATCCTGGCCGACAAGTACAAAAACGCGGTCTATCTCGGTGAGCGTGATTGTTCGATGCAGCGGCGCCACCAGAAGGTGATTGAAGAGTCGCCGGCACCGGGCATTCCGCGCAAACTCATCGAGAAGATCGGCGAGCGTTGCGCGGCGGCCTGCAAGAAGATCGGCTATCGCGGCGCCGGCACCTTCGAGTTTCTATATGAAAACGGCGAGTTCTATTTCATCGAAATGAACACGCGGGTGCAGGTCGAGCATCCCGTAACCGAGTTCACTACCGGCATCGACATCGTCAAGACGCAAATCATGGTGGCCGCGGGCGAAAAGCTCCCGTTTACCCAGCGTCAGATCCAGATGCGCGGTCATGCTATCGAGTGCCGCATCAACGCCGAGGACGCGTGGAAGTTCACGCCTTCGCCAGGCCGGATCACGATGTGGCACCCGCCCGGTGGTCCCGGCGTGCGGGTTGATTCGCACGTGTACACGAACTACTTCGTGCCGCCGAACTACGACTCGATGATCGGAAAGATCATCACGTTCGGCGACACGCGCGAGCAGGCCATGGCGCGCATGCGCACGGCCCTCAACGAGACGGTGGTCGAGGGCATCAACACCAACATTCCGCTGCACCGCGAATTGATGGTCGACGCCAAGTTCATGGCGGGCGGCACCAACATCCACTACCTCGAAGAGTGGCTCGCGGCGCACAAGCGCTGAGCCGGCCGGTGACGTCCATGTTCGAGCTGCGTTTGTTGGTCCCTGAAAGTGGCGTCGAGTCGGTCAGCGATGCGCTCGACGTGCTCGATGCGCTCAGCGTGTCTGTTGAAGATGCAGACGCGGCGACCGATGCCGAACAGGCATTGTTCGGTGAACCCGGCATGCCGCCGCCAAAAGAAGGATGGCAGCGCTCCCGCGTGATGGCGCTGTTCCATACCGAGGCGATAGCGCACGAGGCGGTCGCTGTGCTCACACCGCAGGAATTCTTTGACGGTTGCGAGGTGCTGGGTATCGGCGCAGTACCGGACCAGGATTGGGTGCGCCTCACGCAATCGCAGTTCGCCCCGGTCGAGATCACGCCCGACTTCTGGATCGTGCCGACTTGGCACGAACCTCCGGCGCAAGCGAGCAAAGTGATCCGGCTCGATCCGGGCCTGGCTTTCGGCACCGGCACGCACCCGACCACGCGCATGTGTCTGCGCTGGATCGCGACCCGCGGTGGCCTCGAGGGCCAGCGCGTCCTCGACTACGGCTGTGGCTCCGGCATCCTCGCCATCGGTGCGGCCAAGTACGGCGCGATAGACATCGATGCCGTCGACATCGACGAGGCGGCCGTGACGTCGACCCGGCTCAATGCCGAAGCCAACGGCGTCCAGTTGAAGACCGGATTGCCCGACGCTGTCGATGGTCGCTATCAGACCGTGCTCGCCAACATCCTCGCCACGCCCCTCAAGGTACTGGCGCCGCTGCTGTGCGAGCGGATTGCGCCGGGTGGCGCGCTGGTGCTCGCAGGCATCCTGGAGCGGCAGGCAGACGAGCTGAAGGCGGCCTACGCGCCGTACGTCGAACTCACGGTCAGCGATAGCGAAGACGGCTGGATCCTGATGACGGCGCGCACCTGAGCTTCCGGTGCGCGGGGTGCGACCCTACAATTCGCGCGACATGAGCCTCGTCACCCGTTGCCCCTCCTGCGCGACCACCTTCAAGGTGGTGAAGGATCAATTGCGGATCTCCGACGGATGGGTGCGCTGCGGTCGTTGCAGCCATGTGTTCGATGCGTCGCTCGATCTGCAAGAGTTGCCTGAGCCCGCAGTGTCTGTGCCTGCAGTGCCCGCGTCGGCGGCGTCCGTGCCATCGCCGCCGCCGCTTTCAGACGATGCGGATTTCTTCGACGACGAGCCTCTGCCGGAGCCCGTCGCATCGGCGCCCGCGCCGCTCGAGATGCCCGAGCCCGACTTCGACGACGACGACGTGGATGAAGTCAAGGCAGATGAAGGACATGAGTCCGACCTGTCGCGCGAACTGGATCCGTCCGGCAAAGCCCCGGAAGAAGAGCGCCAGCCGTATGTCGTGGCGTATAGCTCGGAGACCGTGTTCGAGCGTCGGCCTATGCCCATGCCGATGCCCGCCGACGAACTCAACCTCTCCGAGCCGCCCCGGAGCACAGAGCCGGCGCCCTTCAAGCCCTCATTGCATGCCGGTGCCATCGTGCTGCCGCGCACGTTGCCCGGTCTGCCGTCGATCGGGTTGGTGGCGGACGAACCGTGGCCGCAAGTCGTCACGCCGCAGTCCGACAACAACGGCGACGCACCGACGACGAAATCTCCCTTGATCGTGCCGTCGCATCTCAGGGAGCAAGCGGACAACGCGAGCCAGGTGCAGTTTCAGAAGGCGTTGCGACGGGCGCGCGACAAGGCCGCCAAGATCGCGCGTTCGCGCGAAAAGAGTGCTGCCGCGCAGGACTCCAACCCGATGCCGCTGGTTCAGTCCGAAAGCGATGCGATGCCGCTGGCCGTCATGTCGGCGACCGCAGAGAGTGCACCGGTGACCGGCTCCGAAGGCGTCACCTTGCCCGGGCTTCTTCGTGCCGCCTCGGCACCGACCTTCTGGCACGGTGTCAAGGGACGCGCATTGCTTGTCGCAGGCGTCGTGCTGGGCGTGCTGTTGCTGACGGTGCAGGTCTTGCGGCAGGAGCGCGACGCCATCGTTGCGAGACAGCCCGGCATGCGGTCGCTGTTGAGCGGCGTGTGTGCCATCACCGGTTGCCAACTGTCGGCACTGCGTCAGATCGGGGATGTCACGATCGATGGCGCCGCATTTGCCCGCGAGAAGGTCGGCGACGGCTATCGGCTCAGCTTCACCTTGCGCAACGCCGCGTCGGTGCCGCTCGCGATGCCGGCCATCGAACTCTCGCTGCTCGATACGCAGGAGCAGGCGGTGATCCGGCGCGTGTTGCTGCCGGCCGACTTCGGTGCCCCGGCAGAGCTGGCCGCGCGCGGCGAACGCGTGGCGTCGATGCCGCTGGCGCTCGACGCTGCCCAAGCTGCGAGTCTGCCGCCGGTGGCTGGTTACCGTCTGGTGGCTTTTTATCCCTGAAGCGGCCGAGCGGCGCCGACTTCTTTTCTCCTTTTTTCTTTTCCAACAACGGTTTACCCATGGCAGCAGTGATTTGCGGTTCCCTCGCATTCGACACCATCATGACGTTCGAAGGTCGGTTCGCCGACCAGATCCTTCCTGATCAGTTGCACATCCTCAACGTGTCGTTCCTGGTGCCGGCGCTTCGGCGTGATTTCGGCGGCTGTGCGGGCAACATCGCCTATAGCCTCAACGCACTGGGCGGCACGGCATTGCCGATGGCTACGGTGGGCAGCGACGGCGCTGACTACGTCGCCCGATTCAAGGGGTTGGGCATCGGCACGGAGTTCGTTCGCGAACTTTCCGACACTTACACCGCGCAATGCTTCATCACGACCGACATGGCCAACAACCAGATCACGGCCTTTCATCCTGGCGCAATGCAGCAAGCCCATCTCAACAAGATCGCGGCACGCGATGACATCCGTATCGGCATCATCTCGCCCGATGGACGTGACGCGATGCTGCAGCATGCAGAGCAGTTCAAACAAGCCGGCATTCCTTTCGTGTTCGATCCGGGCCAGGGGTTGCCGATGTTCAATGGAGATGAGCTGGCACGGTTCATCGAGCAGGCCGACTGGGTCACCGTGAACGACTACGAAGGCAAGATGCTGAGCGACCGCACCGGCTGGAGCGAGGCGGACATCTCGCGTCGCGCGCGCGGGCTGGTGGTCACGCTTGGCGCGGAGGGTTGCGATGTATGGGTCGATGGGCAAAAGATGCATGTTCCGGCCGTCAAGCCTGAGGCAGTTGTCGACCCCACGGGTTGCGGCGACGCGTGGCGCGGTGCGTTGTTGTTCGGGCTGGAACAAGGGTGGGATCTCACGCGGTGTGCAGCGCTGGGCAACCAGATCGGTGCGCTCAAGATCGCGCAACGCGGGCCGCAGAACTACCAGATCGACTTGAAGGCGATCGGCCTCTGAAAGCGCATTCGTCAGCGTCCATTCGCTGAGCGAAAAAAAAGCCCGACACCGTGAGGTGTCGGGCTTTTTGCCTTAAGGCCGCTGACCGACTCAGGGCTTGCTGGCCGTCGGAAACGGCCATGCAGCCTGAGGGTTCAGCGTCGTCTGCGCGGCGGGCGCAGGAGCGGGCGCTACGGCTGCCTTTGCAGGGGCCTTGGCGACTGCCTTCTTGGCGGGCGCAGGTTTCGCAGCAGGGGCAGGCTTGGCAGCGGGCTTTTTCGCTGCTTTCTTGGCAGCGGTCTTTTTAGCCGCGGCCTTTTTCGCAGGAGCCTTCTTGGCAGGGGCCTTCTTCGCAGCAGCCTTTTTCGCAGGAGCCTTCTTGGCGGCAGCCTTCTTAGCCGGGGCCTTCTTCGCAGCTGCCTTTTTGGCCGGAGCCTTCTTGGCTGCTACTTTTTTAGCCGGGGCCTTCTTTGCTGGAGCCTTCTTGGCAGCGACCTTTTTGGCCGGAGCCTTCTTGGCTGCTACCTTCTTCGCGGCTACCTTCTTGGCGGGAGCCTTCTTAGCAGCCACGACCTTCTTTGCCGGAGCCTTCTTTGCAGCGGCTTTCTTAGCCGGCGCTTTCTTTGCAGTTGCCATTTCTATTTCTCCTTGATCAAGTTGAAAAATCAACCTCTTGAAGCACTTCGCGTCCGCTTGTGAACGTGAAGCGATTCATGGTGTTGGATCAAGCCCAGCACCATGAACACCTGCGCTTTCGTCCGTGCCGCGCTCTATGGCGTGATCGGCGGCGAAAGCAATTCTTGAACTCATTTATTCTTATCGAAAAAATTCAATCCCACGACAGCGCACCACCCGACTGGTATTCGATGACGCGGGTCTCGAAGAAATTTCGCTCTTTCTTCAGGTCAATCATTTCGCTCATCCAGGGGAACGGATTTTCTTCGTTCGGGAAGAGCGTTTCGAGGCCGATCTGCTGTGCACGCCGGTTGGCGATGTAGCGCAGGTAGCCCTTGAACATAGAGGCGTTCATGCCGAGCACACCACGCGGCATGGTGTCTTCAGCGTACTTGTATTCGAGCTCGACGGCCTTCATGAAGAGGGCCTTGATCTCGGCCTTGAACTCGCTGTTCCAGAGGCCGGGGTTCTCGAGCTTGAGCTGGTTGATCAGGTCGATGCCGAAGTTGCAGTGCATCGACTCGTCGCGCAGGATGTACTGGTACTGCTCGGCGGCGCCGGTCATCTTGTTCTGGCGACCCAGCGCCAGAATCTGCGTGAAGCCGACGTAGAAGAACAAGCCTTCCATCAGGCATGCGAACACGATGAGCGACTTGAGCAGGGTCTGGTCGGTCTCGTGCGTGCCGGTCTTGAAGAGCGGATCGCTGATGGCTTCGATGAACGGGATCAGGAACTGGTCCTTCTCGCGGATCGAAGGCACTTCGTTGTAGGCGTTGAAGATCTCGCTCTCGTCCAGACCGAGCGACTCGACGATGTACTGGTACGCGTGCGTGTGAATCGCTTCTTCGAAGGCTTGGCGCAGCAAGAACTGGCGGCACTCCGGCGCGGTGATATGTCGATACGTGCCCAGCACGATGTTGTTGGCGGCGAGCGAGTCGGCGGTCACGAAGAAGCCGAGGTTGCGCTTCACGATGCGGCGTTCGTCTTCGGTCAGACCGTTTGGGTCTTTCCACAACGCGATGTCTCGCGTCATGTTCACTTCCTGCGGCATCCAGTGATTGGCGCAAGAGGCCAGGTACTTTTCCCACGCCCATTTGTACTTGAAGGGCACGAGCTGGTTGACGTCGGTTTGGCCGTTGATGATTCGTTTGTCGTCGGCGCGCACGCGGCGTGCGACCGGAGCGGCGGCTGACGCGACAAATGACGCAGCGACCGACGATGTTGCAGCAGAGACGGCTGGTGCAATTTTCGGCGTCGGGGCCTCCATCGAGCGTGCATTCAATGCGCCGCTTTTCGGTGAGTGCTGCAATCCTTGTTGCATGTCCTTTGGCAAGGAGGGCTTGACTTCTTCGTCCCAGGTCAACATAGAAAAATCCAATGCTCAAATTATCAGAGCAACGATGTAAGTTGGAAAGTGCTCGTTCACATCGCGCTCCATTTATCTCGTCGTTATGTTGCTCACATGCATCGCGTTGTGATGTCAGGCGATGCCGCGAACATCAAACGCGCTTCATTGACATGCTTCGCACGTCGGATCGTCGACACCGCAAAACGCGATGTCGGTTTGCGGCATCGAACTCAACTGCAATTGCGCAGCGAGTGCAGCAGCATCGAGTGCGCTCAAGCCTGATGCGCCCGACACGCTCGATGACATGTTCGACGCTGCATCGCTGCTCGTGCTGCCCGACGACACAGCATTGAGACGACCGGATTGCACCGTCGATTTTTCAGCGTGCGTCGCGCTCTGCGTGCGGAGGTAGTAGGTCGTCTTCAGGCCACGCAACCATGCGAGCTTGTACGTGTCGTCGAGCTTCTTGCCCGATGCACCGGCCATGTAGATGTTGAGCGACTGCGCCTGGTCGATCCACTTCTGGCGCCGCGAGGCGGCTTCGACCAGCCACGTCGTTTCGACTTCGAAGGCGGTGGCGTAGAGCGCCTTGATGTCTTGCGGCACGCGATCGATCGGACGCAGCGAGCCATCGAAGTGCTTCAGGTCCATGACCATCACGTCGTCCCACAAACCGAGACGCTTCAGGTCGCGCACCAGATAGTGATTGATGACGGTGAACTCGCCCGACAGGTTCGACTTGACCGACAGGTTGCCGAAGCAAGGCTCGATCGATGCGTCGACGCCGATGATGTTCGAGATGGTCGCGGTCGGAGCGATGGCCGTGCAGTTCGAATTGCGCATGCCGTCGGTCTTGATCTTCTGACGCAACGCGTCCCAGTCGAGCGTGGTCGAGCGGTCGACTTCGACGTAGCCTCCACGTGCTTTTTCGAGCAGGTCGAGCGTGTCGATCGGCAGCACGCCCTTGTCCCACAGCGAGCCCTTGTAGCTCGAGTACTTGCCGCGCTCCTTGGCGAGATCGGTCGATGCCCAGTACGCGTGGTAGCAGATGGCTTCCATCGACACGTCTGCAAATTCGACGGCTTCTTGCGAAGCGTACGGAATCCGCAGCTCATACAGCGCATCCTGGAAGCCCATCACGCCCAGGCCGACCGGACGATGGCGCAAATTGGAGTCACGCGCCTTCTTGACGGCGTAGTAATTGATGTCGATCACGTTGTCGAGCATGCGCATCGCGGTCGAGATCGTGCGCTTCAGCTTCTCATGGTCGACCTTGCCGTCTTTCAGATGCTGCAGCAGGTTCACCGAACCCAGATTGCACACAGCGGTTTCGGTGTCGCTGGTGTTGAGCGTGATCTCCGTGCAGAGGTTCGACGAGTGCACGACGCCCGCGTGCTGCTGTGGCGAGCGCACGTTGCACGCGTCCTTGAAAGTGATCCACGGGTGTCCGGTTTCGAACAGCATCGTGAGCATCTTTCGCCACAGGTCGGCGGCCGGCAGCGTGCGGCTCGGCTTGATGTCGCCGCGTGCCGCCCGTTCTTCGTAAGCGACGTAGGCGCGCTCGAAGTCGGCACCGAAGAGGTCGTGCAGGTCGGGCACGTTGTTGGGGGAGAACAGCGTCCAGGTGCCCTTCTCCATCACGCGGCGCATGAACAGGTCGGGGATCCAGTTGGCCGTGTTCATGTCGTGCGTGCGGCGGCGATCGTCGCCAGTGTTCTTGCGCAGTTCCAGGAACTCCTCGATGTCGAGGTGCCAGGTTTCGAGGTAAGTGCAGACCGCGCCCTTGCGCTTGCCGCCCTGGTTCACCGCGACCGCGGTGTCGTTGACCACCTTCAGGAAAGGCACGACGCCTTGCGATTCGCCATTGGTGCCCTTGATGTGGCTGCCGAGTGCGCGAACGCGGGTCCAGTCGTTGCCCAGGCCGCCGGCGAACTTCGACAGCAGCGCGTTTTCCTTGATGGATTCGTAGATGCCGTCGAGGTCGTCGGGCACTGTCGTCAGATAGCAGCTCGACAGTTGCGAGCGCAGCGTGCCGGCGTTGAACAGCGTCGGCGTGCTCGACATGAAGTCGAAAGACGACAGCACTTCGTAGAACTCGATGGCGCGCGCTTCGCGGTCGATTTCGCCGAGCGACAGACCCATCGCAACGCGCATGAAGAACGCCTGGGGCAGTTCGATGCGGTCTTTGCGAATGTGCAGGAAGTAGCGGTCGTACAGCGTTTGCAGGCCGAGGTAGTCGAACTGCAGGTCGCGCTCAGCCTTGAGCGCGGCGCCCAGGCGGGGCAAGTCGTACTGCAGCAGCTTCTCGTCGAGCAGTTCGTTGTCGACGCCCTTCTTGATGAACTGCGGAAAGTAGTCGACGTAGGCTTGCGAGCGCTCGACTGGCATCACTTCGCGGCCGAGAATTTCCTTGAAGATCGTGTGCAGCAGCAGGCGCGCAGTGGCGAACGTGTAGTCCGGATCTTTTTCGATCAGCGTGCGGGCTGCCAGGATCGATGCTTTGTAGACCTCGTCGAGCGGCACGCCGTCGTAGAGGTTCCGCATCGTCTCGGCCTGGATCGGTGCCGCAGTGATGCTGTCGCCCAGACCTTCGCAGGCGGACTCGATCAGGCCCTTGAGTTCATTCAGGTCGAGCGCGACACGCTCGCCGCGGTCGAGCACATGGATGATCGGGGCGACAGGCGCGTCTTGCGCACCTTGCTTGGCGCGCTCTTGCGTGCGGCGTTCGCGGTACAGCACATAGGCACGCGCGATTTCATGGTGACCGCCGCGCATCAGGCCGAGTTCGACCGAATCCTGCACGTCTTCGATGTGGAAGGTGCCGCCGCCTGGACGCGAGCGCACCATGGCGCGCACGACCGCTTGCGTGAGGCCGTCGACGGTTTCGCGCACGCTGGCAGACGCCGCGCCTTGCGTGCCGTGCACGGCGAGAAAGGCCTTCATCATCGCGATGGCGATCTTGTTCGGTTCGAACGGGACCACCGCGCCGTTACGGCGAATGATCTGGTAGTGCGCGAGCGCATTGCCGGCGGGCGATCCGGCGGTGTCGCGAACGCTGCTGGTGGCGTTGGGGCTGCCGTTGGTGGATAGCGCGTTGCGCGATGCGGACGGTGTGTTCTGGGCTGTTTGCATTCGGTCCTCGGTTGGCAATTCTTGTTGGAGACGCGGGCATCGGTGGTCGGCGTTCGATTCCGGAGCCATTCAGGCATTTGTTCCAGACGGCACACTATATCTAGGGTCTGAGGGGCCTACAACCACTAGATGTAGTGTTTTCGACGAACTTCAATGTTTGTGAAAAACTGCACATCTTGTCGCTTTGCGGTGTGCGTGGCGTCGTAGATGCCGGGCATGCGGCGTGGTTGCTGACCTACGTTATTCCAACCCAGCAACCATGCGGTTTTCGACCGCTTTTGCACCTGCGAACCGCATGGTTGCTGCGATGCGAAAGAGCGCCGCGCGCCATGTTCGCAGAGCGATATCAAGGTCCGATGGCGACCTCGGGAAACATATCTTTTTTCCAACCCGTTGCGTCGCGCAGACGCCGCCATGCGAAGCCTGGCCCCGGGTCTTGCTTGCGTCCGGGTGCAATGTGCTCATGGCCGGCGACGAAGGCGATCGGATAGTGCTGTGCGATGGCGGGGCAGAGGCCGGCAAGCGTCTCGTATTGCGCGTCTTCGAAGAGCGCACCTTCGAGCCCTTCGAGCTCGATGCCGATCGAATCGTCGTTGCAGTTGGTGCGGCCGCGCCATGCCGATGGACCTGCGTGCCAGGCACGATCGTCGCAACTGACGAACTGCCAGAGTTCGCCGTCGCGCCGCACATAAAAATGCGACGACACCTCGACGCCGCGGATGCTCTTGAAGTACGGGTGTGCGTCCCAGTCGAGGCGATTGGTGAATAGCTGCTGCACCTCGTCGCCGCCGTATTGCGCAGGTGGCAGGCTGATCGAATGCAGCACGATCAGATCGATCTGCGCGCCGGCAGGGCGTGGGCCGAAGTTCGGCGAATGCAGTTGCCTGGCAAAGCGGTACCAGCCTGTGTTCCACATCGCTGCGCCGTTCGCGATTCCATCCCCCGCACCATCCACGCGAACCCCCTCATTCATCGATGGCGACGCCATGTCCATCGTCGCCGTTCGGTGTCGCAATGCCGAGGCGTGCAATGCGATAGCGGATCTGCCGCAAGCTCAAGCCGAGTCGCGCCGCCGCTGCGGTGCGATTGAATCCGCTTTCATGCAGCGCGCGCACGAGGATCTCGCGCTCCTGCTGATCGAGATAGGTCTGCAGGTCGGACGGCACTGCAGGCGGCGGCGCCTTCGCTTCCTGCGGCATCGATGTCGCGCTGTTCGAGCCGATGGGGGCGTCGTGCAGATCAGCGGTGCTCGCCACGCGCGCACCACCTGCTGCATCGTTCGCCACATCGACCATGCCCGAAGCCGCAGAACTCGTCATCGAAGCCAGGCTCGCCAGTCCGGAATCAGACCCCATCAGATCCAGATGCAGCTCATCGCCATCGTTCAACGCGACGGCGCGGTGCAACAGGTTTTCAAGCTCGCGCACGTTGCCGTTCAGTGGATGCAGCGCGAGCCGGCGTAGCACGTCGGCAGACAGCGTCGGCACCGGCATGCCAGCTTCGTGCGCGATGCGTTCGAGCAGCGCGGTGCACAGCGCCGGCAGATCTTCGCGCCGCTCGCGCAGCGCAGGCACCGCGATCTCGATCACGTTGAGCCGATAGAAAAGGTCTTGCCTAAATCGGCTCGCCAGCACCTCGGCGTGCAGATCCTTGTGCGTCGCGCTGACGATGCGCACATCGACCGCGTCTTCCTGCGTCGAGCCGATCGGCCGCACGTTGCGCTCCTGAATGGCACGCAGCAACTTCGACTGCATGGCGATCGGCAAGTCGCCGATCTCGTCCAGAAACAAGGTGCCGCCACGCGCCGCCTGAAAGTAGCCGTCGCGGTCTTGCGAGGAGCCGGTGTACGAGCCCTTGCGCGCGCCGAAGAACTCCGCCTCCAGCAGGTTCTCCGGAATGGCGCCGCAATTGACTGCGACGAACGGGCCGTCGCTGCGCTGGCTGCACGCATGCACGGCGCGCGCGACCAGTTCCTTGCCGGTGCCCGACTCGCCGCGCACCAGCACCGGCGCCATGCCGCGCGCGACCTTGGCTATGCGCGACTTGACGATCCGCATCGGTTCCGAATCCCCGACCAGCCGGGCCAGCGCGGCCAACCCGCTCGCAGCCACGACCGCTGATTTGCTTGCACCCGTATCGATGCTGGCTGCCGTTCGCACCACCTTCACCAGCGACGCATGTTGCTGGACGGCAGAGGCCACGACGGCTCGAAATTGCTTCAGATCGACCGGCTTGGTGAGGTAGTCGAAGGCGCCGGCTTTCAAGGCCTCGACGGCGTTTTCGGCGGAGCCGTAGGCCGTCATGACGACGCATCGCTCGCTGCGCTGGTCGTTCTGGATGCGCTGCAGGATTTCCATGCCGAGCCCATCGGGCAGCCGCATGTCGGTGATCACCGCATCGAAGCGCACGGCCGCCAGATGCTGCATTGCCTCGGCTACGCTGCCGGCCGCGTCGACCTTGTAACCCTCGCGCAGCAGCGTCAGTTCGTAGAGCGTGCGCAGGTCGGGTTCGTCGTCGACCACGAGGATGTGCGCGGGTTGCGCGCTTTGCGCATGCAACGCGGACGCCGTCGACGATCGGGTGGGATTGCTCACCCGCCTATTGTGTCAGCCGCGTCTCGGCCGGTGCAAACGAAACGAAGAAATCGTTGCCTTCTGGCCCGTTCGCGGCAAGCGCGCGACGCTCGTAGCCGATGGTCGCGCCGTGCCGCTCGCACAACTCGCGGCAAATAAAGAGCCCGAGACCGCTGGACCGACTCTCCGATGAAAAGAAGGGTTCGAACAGATGTCGCTGCACTGCCGTCTCCAACGGTGCGCCGTCGCTCCACACCTGGAGATGTGCCCGGTTGAGGTCATCGGCCAGCGTGCTGACTTGGATCGAGCCATCGCGCTCGCCGGCGTAACGCGCGGCGTTATCGAGCAGGTTCACCAGAATGCGCCGCAGGTGTTCGGCGTCGAAGCGCACGTCGCGGCCGGCGGTTCCCAGCATCACCAGCACGCCGTTGCGCTTCGACTGGCGCACCCATTCTTCAGTCAGCATGCGCACCGTGCTGTCGAGTTCGACCATGTCGCCGAGCGGTTCGATGCGTTGCTGGCGCGCGCGCGCGACATCGAGCACGTCGTCGACGATGCGTGCGAGGCGCTGCGCGTTGTGCTGCACCATGCTCGTCAGCTTGCGGTGCGCGGGGTCGACCAGGTCTTCCGCCAGCAGTCCGCTGGCCTGCGTGATCGCCGCCAGCGGATTGCGAATTTCGTGTGCGACGGCAGCCGACATGCGGCCCATCGCGGCCAGCTTTTCGGTGCGGATGCGGGCTTCGAGTTCGCGCAGGTCTTGCAGGAACATCACGCACAGGCTGTCGAAGCCGCGCTCGCTGGGCGGCGTCAGGCGTGTGCGCACGCGCACCTCGCGCGGCGCGCCTTGTGCCTGCGCAACCGGCACTTCATGCGACTGCGGAGCGCGCCGCAAAAATGTCTGAGCTGCCAGTGCCGCCAGCGGTTGCCACGCCGGATGGGTGTCGAGCGGAAAGGGCAGCGCCATGCCGGCCAGCCCTTGCCCAAGGATCTCGTCGGCCGCCGGATTGGCTGCATGCACCCGGCCGAAGCTGTCGATCACCAACACGCCTTCGGTCAGCGTTTCGATGACCAGGTCATTGACCTGCGCGTGCATTTGCGCCGAACTGCGATTGCGCACCGCCAGCGCCTCTTCGCGCGCCAGCCGGCGCGAGAGTTCGTGCGCCAGCAGCGCCACCACGAACAGGCCGGTGCCGGTGAGCGCCGCCTGCACGAAGCGGGTCGACGAATCGGATGGTTGCTGCAACCAGTTCCAGGTTGCGTCTGCCAGCAGGAGCAAGGTCACTGCGGCGGTGGTCCCGAGGCCGACCGATACCGTGCCCAGCACCGCACCCATCAACACGGGCAGCGCGAACAGCGGTGTGTAGTTGATGCTGCTAATCTGCAGCAACTGCAGCAGCGTGAAGGTCGCGAGATCGATGCCGACGGTCGCGAACCAGGTCGGGCCCATGCCGCGAATCGGCGGCTGGAATCGGGCGTAGCGTGAGCCGAGCAGCGTTGCGACGAGGTACGCGATCGATACCGCGATGGCGGCGCGATGCACCGGCTGGCCGATCGTCAGCGTGATGACCTGCAGCACCAGCAGCACGGCCGCGACGAAGTAGCGTGCGGTCATGAAGCCACGCCACAAGCGCAGCAACGCAGAGCTTTCTCGCGTGGCAATTTCGAGGCCGCCCCAGTCTGTTCCCGGTTCGCCACGGGACCAGAGGAGGGGCGCCATGTCGCTCAACGCGCGCTTTCGGCGGCCCGTCGGTGCGCGACGCTGCAATAGACGCCGTCGGCACCGGCGATAGCGTCCGTGGCAGGCAGGTGCAGCCCGCACTGCGCGCAGCGGAGCATGGCCTGCGGCGCGCCGACGGCCGGCGGCGCTTTCGGTGGGACAGGCCGGGCCTTGCGCGCGGCCTCGCGTTCTTCTTCGCGCTGGCCCTTGCGAAAGAGCCAGATTGCGATGAACAGAACGATAAAAACCAGCAGGTACTTCATGGCGCGCGTCCCAAAACCACTTCGAGCACGAATCGCGAGCCTACATAGGCCAGCACCAGCAATGCCGCGCCCGCATAGAGCACCCGACGTGCCTTGCGCCCGCGCCAGCCGAAGCGCGCGCGGCCTGTCAGCAGGACGGCGAAACAGAACCACGCCAAGATGGAGAACACAGTTTTGTGGTCCCACTTCCAGGCACGGCCGTACAAGGTTTCGCTGAAGAGCAAGCCGGCCAGCAGCGTCGCCGAGAGCAGCACGAAGCCCGCGGTAACGAAGCGGAAGGTCAGTCGTTCCAGCGTGAGTAAAGGCACGCCGGCTTGTGCATCGGCGGCAAGCCGAATCTGTTTTTCTGCGCGGCTGATGAGCCATGCGTGCACGACCGCGGCGCCGAACAGTCCATACGACGCGATGCCGAGCGCCAGGTGCAGCGGCAGCCACGGCGAAGCGGAAACATGAAGCGGCACGCCGGGGAACAGCACAGCCAGCAAGACAGCGCCGGCACCGAGCACCGCCAGCACCCGGCGCACAGTGAGCTGCGGATACATGCGGCTCTCGATGGCGTAGACCGTCAACACGAGCCAGGCGGTGACGGAAATGGCGGGCGCGAACCCGAAGAGCGGGATGCCGCCGACCAGACTCCAGGCCAATGTGAGCCCGTGCAGCAGCCAGGCCAGGCCGAGCAACCAGCGCGTGCCCTGTCGCCCGAGCCGCGATGCGCCGGCGGCGGTCACGGCATAGGCTGCGGCAGCGGCGATGCCCAGTGCCACGCCGAGCGGGGAGGGGCTCGCTAAAATCATGGGCTGAGTTTAGCTGCGCCCCTGCAGCGGCTCGCGCTTCACGGCATCTCCAAGGCATCCCCTCATGGCCACCGCCCTCACAGAAAAATTCTCCCGCCTCGTCAAGCAGATGAGCGGGCAGGCCCGCATCACCGAAGCCAACGTGCAGGACATGCTGCGCGAAGTGCGGATGGCGTTGCTCGAAGCCGACGTCGCGTTGCCGGTGGTGCGTGACTTCGTCGCCCGCGTCAAAGAGAAAGCGCTCGGCCAGGAAGTACTGGGCTCGCTCAAGCCGGGGCAGGCGCTGGTCGGCATCGTCAACCGCGAGCTCACCGCGACCATCGGCCAGGGCGTGTCGGACATCAACCTGGTGGCGCAACCGCCGGCCGTGATCCTGATGGCCGGCCTGCAGGGCGCGGGCAAGACCACCACCGTCGCCAAGCTGGCCAAGCACCTGATCGAAAAGCGCAAGAAGAAAGTGCTGACCGTGTCGGGCGACGTGTACCGGCCGGCCGCCATCGAGCAGCTCAAGATGGTCACCGTCCAGGCCGGCGCCGAATGGTTCCCAAGCACGCCCGACCAGAAGCCGCTCGACATCGCGCGTGCCGCGCTCGACCACGCCAAGCGTCATTTCTTCGATGTGCTGCTGGTCGACACGGCGGGTCGCCTGGCCATCGACGAAGCCCTGATGGCCGAGATCAAGGAACTGCACGCGGCGTTGAATCCGATCGAAACGTTGTTCGTCGTCGACGCTATGCAGGGGCAGGACGCGATCAACACGGCCAAGGCCTTCAAGGACGCGTTGCCGCTGACCGGCATCATCCTGACCAAGACTGACGGCGATTCGCGCGGTGGCGCGGCGCTGTCTGTGCGGCAAGTGACCGGCGTGCCTATCAAGTTCGCCGGCACCAGCGAGAAGATCGACGGGCTCGAGGTGTTCGACGCCGAGCGTTACGCCGGCCGCATTCTCGGCATGGGCGACATCGTGGCGCTGGTCGAGCAGGTGACTGCCGGTGTCGACGTCGCGGCGGCGCAAAAGCTGGCGGCCAAGGTCAAGAGCGGCGCCGGTTTCGACCTCGACGACTTTTTGAGCCAACTGCAGCAGATGAAGCAGATGGGAGGCCTGTCTAGCATCATGGACAAGCTGCCGCAGCAGATGGCCGCCAAGGCGACCGAAGCCGACATGACGCGTGCCGAGCGCGACATCCGCCGCAAGGAAGGCATCATCCAGAGCATGACGCCGCTGGAACGCCGCAAGCCGGAAGTGTTGAAAGCCACGCGCAAGCGCCGCATCGCGGCTGGCGCCGGGGTTCAGGTGCAGGAAGTGAACCGCCTGCTCAACGAGTTCGAGCAGATGCAGACCATGATGAAGAAGATGAAGGGCGGCGGCCTCATGAAGATGATGAAGAAGATGGGCGGCATGAAAGGCATGCCAGGGATGGGCGGACCCGGCGGTGGCGGCGGCATGCCGCGCTTCTGAACACGGTCGAAAAATCGCCGCAGTGCCATAAGACAGGCAACAAAAAAGCCCGCATCGAGCGGGCTTTTTTGTGGGTACGCGACGAACGCGCCAGGCAAGGGTCTTAGACCGCAGCCAGCGCCGGGCGGGCCAAGCGCACCGCGTGCATCCAGGCACGGCGCAGAACGGCCGGCGAACGTGACTCTTCCGGGATCAGCAGCCAGCCGCGTTCGCGGAGCGAGGTACCGAGTGCGATCTGGCTGGTCAACACGGTGAGCGGGATCGCGAGCAGCAGCGGCAGGCCGACCGGCATCAACCAGATCAATGCGCTCGGGTCGATCATCGCGATGCCGACTGCCAGGGCAGCGATCACCAGCGTCATTGGCGCGAGTTGCGAAGCAGCGGTCTTCCACGGCACGGCATTGGCTTCACGCGGGGGTGACTTCCAGTCGAGCTTGATGCCGGTGAGGGCCACAACGACGAAGAGCGAATGGGCCAGCATGCGCACCGGAGCTTGAACGATCGCGAGGGCACTCTCGAGCACAGTGCTCTTCAGCAGGCCCCGAACGCCACCGTACTGACGTTGCTCACCGCGCATCAGCACAGCGGCGATGCCCAGGATGCGGGGCAGGAACAAGAGACACAGCGTCCACACCCACAAGCCAACGAGTTCGGAAGGCAGCACGTTCCAGGTTGCGACCAGGCTGGAGCCCGACAGCCAAAGAGCCGTACCAAACGTCAGGAAAGCCAGCCACAGGGGCGCCGACGCATATGCCATCGTGCCGGTCACGAACATCGCGCGGTGCACCGAGTGAATGCCGGGCTCGGCCATCAGACGGGCGTTTTGCAGATTGCCCTGGCACCAGCGGCGATCGCGCTGCAGTTCTGCCAGCAGATCTGGCGGTTGTTGTTCATAGCTACCGACCAGGTCGGCGACGAGCCACACGTTGTAGCCGGCACGGCGCATCAGCGCAGCTTCGACGAAGTCGTGCGACATGATGCCGCCGGACATCCCGCCGGTACCCTTGATCGGGGCCAGCGCGCAATGCTTCATAAAAGGCTCGACGCGGATGATGGCGTTGTGGCCCCAGTAGTGCGATTCGCCCAGTTGCCAGAACTGCATGCCCAGCGTGAACATGCGACCCGTCACGCGGGAAGCGAATTGTTGAGCGCGGGCGTGCAGCGTGACGTGGCCGATGGCCTGCGTCGCGGTCTGGATGATGCCGGCGGTCGGGTTGGCTTCCATCAGCTTGACCATGGAGGTCAGGCAGTCGCCGCTCATGACGGAGTCGGCGTCGAGCACCACCATGTAGCGATAGTCCTTGCCCCAGCGACGGCAGAAGTCGGCGACGTTGCCGGCCTTGCGATGCGTGCGGCGGGTGCGCAGGCGGTAGTAAACCTCGACCTGCGGCTGATTCGGGCTGGTGGCGAGTGCGGCGCGGAGGTCTTCCCAGGCGGCGCGCTCGGCGGCGGCGGTTTCAGGCGAGTAGCTGTCCGACAGCACGAACACGTCGAACTGCTTCGCATGGCCGGTGGCCGCAACCGATTCGCAAGTGGCGCGCAGGCCGGCGAACACCGTCGACACGTCTTCGTTGCAGATCGGCATGATGATTGCCGTGCGGGCTTCGGGGTTCATCGAATGACCCGCCACTTGCTTGACCGACAAGGAATGCTTGTCGCCCTTGACGGAAACATAGAAGCCCATGAGCGCGGTCACGAAACCGGTCACGACCCAGCCGGACAGCAAGCCATACAGGCCGATCTGGCCGTACTCGAGCCAGACGTTGTCGTAGTCGGGCTGGATCCGGGCGAACAGCGTCGAAGCGATCACCGTGCTGATCAGCGTCAGCAGCATGAACGCCAGGCGCCGTTGCTTGGCCGCACGCTGCCAGGGTTGCGTCAGTTCGACTTGCTTATGTTCTTGCGCAGCTTTGCCGACGCCACCAGCGCCGAGCTTGACCAGCGCAGCGGTGCCGAGGCTGTTCCAGAAACCTCGCCAAGGGCGAGGCGTCATGGAGCCTCGGTTAACCGGCGGTGCAGTCACTGCGTTGGGATGGCGCTCTTCGCGCAGGTCGCTGCGTTGCGTCGCCACCACTTGGGCACCATCAGCAGCATGCAGAACGTTGCTGTCGGCCAGCATGCGCGATTGGGAGAAATCGTTCGGCTTCATGGATACCTCAAGAGCGTTGCTTGTCGAGGGAAGCGATGTCGCCAATTGCCGGAAAGCGCTTGAACACGCAATCTGGAGCGACACCGTGGGCGGCACTGAAAGCGCCGAGTCGTTGGCTCGCAGCACGGGGCCGTGAGAGGGAAAACTGTGTTTGACGGACGCCGTCGCGCTGCTGGCGCAGTGCGAAAGAGGGGCTGTTTTGTGCTGTCATGCATCTACAGGGGCAAACCCTGTGCCAGCATGGAAAATTCGTTGTACACCAACGACTTGCGGCAGATGAAAGCTCTTTTTTGGTTGTTCAAGCCTGCCGGATGCTCGAAAACCCTCGTTTTTGTCGCCGAATCCCGACAGGCCGGCAGACCTGCTAAAAAATTCCCAACAAAATCAACGCTTAAGCCACGTCGCTAGTTTGCGACAGGATCGCCGGGCGTTTGCGACACATCTGCCTTGAAGTGTCCCGGCGTCAGTTCGTGCTTCTGCAGCAATCGATAGAACTCGGTCCGATTCCGATCGGCCAAACGGGCTGCGTCGGCCACGTTGCCGTCGGTCAGTTTCAGCAAGCCAACCAGGTAATCACGCTCGAAGCGCTGCTTGGCTTCGGCATAGGTCTGAACCTCGACGCTTGGGACGCGGAGCGCCCGCTGGACCAGCGACAGTGGAATCAGCGGCGAACTCGACAGCGCGCAGACCTGTTCGACCACGTTGAACAACTGACGCACATTGCCGGGCCACGAAGCCGTCGTCAGCGCCTTCAGCGCTTCCGGCGCGAAACCGGAGAGCCGTTTGCCGTATTTGACCGACAGGCGCTGCAAGAAGTGATTCGCCAGGAGCGGAATGTCTTCGCGGCGTGCGCTCAACGGCGGCAACGTCAACGTCACCACGTTCAGACGGTAATAAAGGTCTTCCCGGAACTGATGCGCGGCCATCGCTGCATCGAGGTCGCGGTGCGTCGCCGAGATGATGCGCACGTCGACGTCGATCGACTGGCTGGCACCGAGCGGACGCACCGCGCGCTCCTGCAGCACACGGAGCAGCTTGACCTGCAAGGCAGGCGGCATGTCGCCGATTTCATCGAGCAGTAGCGTGCCGCCGTCGGCTTGTTGAAACAGGCCCTTGTGGTTGGCCACCGCGTCGGTGAAGGCGCCCTTCATGTGGCCGAACAACTCGCTCTCGAGCAGCGCCTCGGGAATGGCACCGCAATTGACCGCGACGAAAGGCTTGGAAGCGCGCGCACTGGCCCGGTGGATGGCCCGGGCCAGCAGTTCCTTCCCGGCGCCGCTGTCGCCGCGCAGCAGCACGCTGGCGTCCGACTGGGCGATCATCCGCGCCTCGGCCAGCACTTCGGACATTCGGTTGCTGCGGCTGACGATTTCAGCGCGCCAGCTTTCATCGCCACCACCCTTGCTGGTCGGCGTGACTGGAGAGCCGAGCGCCAGCGCCTGCGAAATTTTCTCGAGCAGTTCGCGACTGTCGTAGGGCTTGGTCAGGTAAGTGAACACGCCGCGTGCCGTGGCCTCGACAGCATCGGGAATGGTCCCGTGTGCGGTCAGCAAGATCACCGGCAGCGTCGGATGGCGCTTGCGAATCTCGTCGAACAGCGCCAGGCCGTCGCGCCCCGGCAAGCGCACGTCGCTCAGCACCAGTTGCGGATGTTCGATCTCGAGCTGCGTCAGTGCCGATTCGGCCGACGTCACCGCCGTCACCTGGTAGTTGGACGAGGCCAGCCGCATCGACAGGAGGCGCAGCATGTCCGGGTCGTCGTCGACCACCAGCAGCTTGGCGCCGGTCGGCTTGGCGGGGGGCGCTTCGGTCATGGTGTCAGTCAGTCAAGGCGCAGGCTTCGCGCCGTTGCCGGAGTTGGCGGCGGGTGCGGCACCGCCGGCCGGCGTGCCCGAGCCGGTCGGCGCATTGGCGGCAGGGCGCGCAAAGCTGCGTTCGATGGCGCGCAGCGCCTCGATGCGATCGTTGAGCTGGTCGATGCGGCGCTGAGCGTCGCGCAACTGTGCAACCTGGCGATCGCGGTCGTCTTCGACACGGCGCTGTTCGTTGTAGCGCGATGCCAGAGCGCGGGCCAGCGGTTGAAGCGGCTTTGCGTCCGATGCGTTGCTGGTCGAAACCCGTTGCAGCAAACCCATGGCGCGGGCGAGATCGGCCGGCACGCGCGTCTGCGCAAGCACCAATGCAACCTGCATCTGCGTCGTGGGCGAATCGCCCGGGTCGCCGATGCGTTGCAGTTCGGTTGATAGCTCGCCGCCGCTCATGCCCCGCACTTTCTCGCTGTACTGCAGCATCGCCGCGACCGGTCCTTGAGTCATGAGCGTGAAGATCGACGCCGGCTGCGTGGCGGGCGGCGTGGGTTCCACCTCGACCGGCTGCACCGCCGGCGGTGACGGCGGCACCGCGGCATGCGCCGGAGGGCTGACGCTGGCTTCGGCAGCAGGCTGCCTCGGCGCGACGGTGCAACCTGCCAGCCACAGCGGCGTGACCAGCGTCACGGACACCATCAAAGCGGTGGATGACCAGCGGACGATCGAAAAAGACATGGTCTTGAGACGGCGCGTGAGAACGTGCAAAACGGAATGCAAGGTGTGAAGTTCGGGCGTGAAGGTACGGGTGAATACCGGCGTGGCGTCAGACGGTCAGCGGCAGCTCGATGCGAAAGCGGGCGCCGGGGCCATCGGGCAGCAGCGAGATGCGACCACCGTGAGCTGCAATGTACTCCTGCACGATCGAAAGTCCGATGCCCGTTCCCTTCACCGCGTGCTCAGGTTGACGCTCGCCCCGGAAGAACGGCTCGAACACGCGGTCGCGATCACCCGGCGCGATGCCGGGGCCGGCGTCGCCGATGTCGATGCGCGCGAATTCCGGCGTGCTCGACACCTCGATGGCGATGGTGCCGCCGCGGCTCGAAAACCGAATAGCGTTCGACAGCAGGTTGGCGATGGCGGTGCCCAGTTTGACCGGGTCGACCGTGATCATGAGCGGCTCGCCGCTCGCCCGCACAGTGAGGCCCTGGCCTTGCCACTGCAGGCGCTGCGAATCGATCTGCTCTTCGATAAGCGGCAACAGCGCGGTCCGCTCGCGCCGCAGTTCGCGTGCCTCGAAGGCCGCTGCGTTGAAGCGGAGCAGGGCTTCGATCTGCCCCTGCAACGCCACTGTGTTTTGTTGCAGGATTTGCGCGACTTCACGCTGCGCCGGATTGAGCGCGCCGGTCACGCCGTCTTCCAGTAAAGACACGCCTTCGCGCAGCGCGGCGAGTGGTGTCTTGAGTTCATGCGAGACGTGCCGCAGGAAGCGTGCCTTGTCGGCGTCGAGTTCGGTCAGCCGCAAGCGCAACCATTCGAGTTGCTGCGATACGCGGCGCACGTCGGCCGGCCCGCGAATGTCGATCGGCACGTCGAGCCGGTTTTCGCCGAGCCCGACGATGGCGCGTTCGAGCCGCTTGAACGGTCGCGCCAGCCACACGCCGAACGCCAGCGCCAGCGTCACCGCCAGCACGCTCGCGGCGATGACCTGGCGCATCAGCCGCTTGCGGGCGTTCTCGATGCGCGTCGCCAGCGCGCTGTTTTGCGTTTCGATCAGCAATTGCGCCTGCTGCGCGATGTTGGTGTTGAGCGCATCGAGATCGCGAAACTGCACCGCCATCGAGCTTTCGCGCGTGAGGGCGCTGTCGGGGCTGCCGTTCATGAGGTCGTTGATGACATTGAGCTGCTGACGCCAGGCGTCGGCGGCGGGCACGCCAAGGTCGTTTTGCACCAGCTTGTCGAGCGCGTTATTCGCGTCGTGCTCGGCATCGGTAAAGCGGCGCCGCAGCACCGCGTCGTTGAGCACCAGCGACTGGCGGCCGGCACGCTCCATCGCGGCGCTGCGCTCGGCCAGCGACTGGGCGGCGCCCGACAGCGTGACGGCGCGCGCCGCCGCGTCGCGGCTCTGCGTCATCAACAGGTCGTACTGGAATACCGAGCGCACCGCCACACCCACCAGCAGAGCGGTGATCAGCAAAAACGCAAAGAGCAGCAGCTGCTGGAACGAGCCGCGTGCCGAAGGCAATTTCGCCATCAGGCGGCGAGCACTGCGTGAGCTTCAGGGGTCAGCATCGCGGCCCCCGATTCACGCGTTGCCACCTCGCCACGCAGCGTGTAGGCCAGCGACCGCGTGATGGTCAGGTCGAGCATCTGGCCGACCAGCAACTCGGGCATCTGCAGGCTTCGTGGTGGCGCTTCAAAATTGACGACCCGATTGCACTCGGTGCGTCCCATGAGTTCGTTCGCATCCTTGCGCGACCTGCCTTCGACCAACACCCGCTGCGTGCTGCCCACCATCGCTTCGCCGAAGCGCCGCACATTGCCGTCGATGACGGCCTGAAGCGTTTGCAGGCGCGCCAGCTTGACTGCGTGCGGCGTGTCGTCGTGCAATTGCGCTGCCGGCGTGCCGGGACGCGGGCTGAAGATAAAGCTGAAGCTCGCGTCGAACCGGCAGTCGTCGATCAGCTTCATGGTCTTGGCGAAGTCGTCATCGGTTTCGCCAGGGAAGCCGACGATGAAGTCGCTGCTCAACGCAAGCTCGGGACGGATGGCGCGCAGCTTGCGCACCGTGCTTTTGTACTCCATCGCCGTGTAGCCGCGCTTCATCGCCATCAGGATGCGGTCGCTGCCGTGCTGCACAGGCAGATGCAGATGCGAGACGAGCTTCGGCACCTTCGCGTAGGCCTCGATCAGCCGCGGCGTGAACTCGTTCGGATGACTGGTCGTGTATCGGATGCGCTCGATGCCTGGGATCTCGGCGATGTATTCAATCAGCAGTGCGAAATCGGCAATCTCGCTGGTGTCACCCATCCTGCCGCGGTAGGCGTTGACGTTCTGGCCCAGCAGCGTGACTTCGCGCACGCCCTGGTCGGCCAGACCGGCGACTTCCACAAGCACGTCGTCGAGCGGCCTGTTCACCTCCTCGCCACGGGTGTAAGGCACCACGCAGTAGCTGCAGTATTTAGAGCAGCCTTCCATGATCGATACGAAGGCGGTGACGCCGTCGACGCGTGCCGGCGGCAGATGGTCGAACTTTTCGATCTCTGGAAAACTGATGTCGACCTGCGGCCGGCCCTGCACCGCGCGCTGGTTCAACAGTTCGGGCAGGCGGTGCAAGGTTTGCGGGCCGAACACGATGTCGACATAAGGCGCGCGCGCGATGATGGCTTCGCCTTCCTGGCTCGCCACGCAACCGCCCACGCCGATCTTCACGCCCTTGGCCTTCAGGTGCTTCACGCGGCCGAGATCGCTGAAGACCTTCTCTTGCGCCTTCTCGCGCACCGAGCAGGTGTTGAAGAGGATGAGGTCGGCTTCATCGACATCCTGGGTTTGCTCGTAACCCTCGGCGGCGTGCAGCACATCGGCCATCTTGTCCGAGTCGTACTCGTTCATCTGGCAACCGAAGGTTTTGATAAAGACTTTTTTGGACATGGAATGCGCGATGCGACCGCTTTGATGGAGGGAAGCTGAAGACGGATGAGGGCTGAGAGCGCCTCACGGCGGGCGATCGCGTTCAGCAGCAAGAACAGTAGGGCGGGTAGAGCGGCGCGGGAAGCGCGGCCTGGTTCGCCGGCGTTATTCGCCGTACTTGGGCAACTGGTCGAACGGTGTCTTACCGTCGTCCCGCGGGCCGCTGTTGGCCACGAAAGGCCAAAAATTCAGAAAGGGCTTTTCAGCCGATTCGCGGTCGGCGCGCGCTTCGTCGGGTGTCAGGATCCACACCTGCGACACGAGGTTGGATGCGTCGCGCGTGTAATTGACCAGCAAGTTCTGGCCGACGATCGCGCCGGGCATCACAAGCATGTTTTGCGCACTGCGAACGCGTGCACCCGGCGACATGCGCTCCAGGTCACCGTCGAGCTTGATTTCAGGCGGATTGAGCACCATGAACTTGCCGCGCAGCGTGCCGATCGGAAAGTTGCGGCCGCCGGCTTCTGCTTCGAACTGGGTCTGTGGCACCGGCACTGCCTGAGCATGCGCATCGACAGTAAAGAGCGCCGCAGCAGGCGCCAGCACAGCGCAGAGCGCTATTAAAATGTGAGCATTCGGGGAATTTTTGCAGCGTTTCATGGGGTACATCCAGAGGCTGTGGGAAGCGGAGATTCTAGCGGCGCCGATCTTGCATGTTCCCTGGTGCGATGGTCATGTCCGTGTGCTGGTTCATATTTCGCCAGACTTATAAAGAAACCTTTTGTGGACGGGCTGCCGGGCCACTGCTCCAATAGCAGGCGCCCCTGCCCATGCCCGCAGACGCCTCCTTTCGACTCTATGAAAACGTCCCCATGAAGAAGAATGCCTCCCGCGCCCTGACCGGTGTGCTCGTCGTCGCCGTCGCAGGGGCAGCCTGGTGGTGGTCGGGATCGCATTCGCGCGACACCGCCGCGAAGGCCGCGGCCGCCAGCGTACCCGGCGCAGGCGCGCCGGCCTTGGTCACAGTCGCTGCCGCGCTGAAGCAAACGGTGCCGGTCACGGTGCAGGTCAACGGCAGCGTGGTCTCGCTCAACAGCGTCGATCTGCGGCCCCAAGTCACCAATACGGTGAGCGAGGTGCACGTCAAGGAAGGCCAGTTCGTCAAAGCCGGCCAGTTGCTCTTCACGCTCGACCAGCGGCCGGATCAGGCCAATCTGGCCAAGGCCCGTGCCCAGCAGCAAAAAGACGAGGCGACGATGGCTGACCTGGAGCGCCAGTACAAGCGCAGCCAGGATCTGGTGGCGCAGAACTTCATTGCCAAGAGTGCGGCCGATTCGACGCTGTCGCAGCTAGAAGCCCAGCGCGCGGCGGTCGCGGCCGATCGCGCCGCAGTGCAGTCGGCGCAAGTCGCGCTCGGCTATTCCACGCTGCGAGCGCCCATCGCCGGGCGCATCGGTGCCGTCAACATCTACCCGGGCACGCTGGTGCAGCCGGCCGGCACGCTGGTGACGATCACGCAGCTCGACCCGATCGCTGTGAGCTTTCCGGTGCCTGAAGGGCAGCTTCAGGATTTGCTGGCCGCCGCCCGCGCGAAGACGCGGGTCGAGGCCGTGGTCAAGGGCCGCAAGGAGCCGCTGGCCGGCGCGCTCAGCTTTGTCGACAACACGGTCGATCCGCTGATCGGCACGGTGCGCGCCAAAGCCGTTTTCGACAACGCCGACCAGGGCCTGTGGCCCGGGCAGTTCGTCGAAACGCGGGTGATCGTGCGCACCCTGCGCGATGCGACAGTGGTCCCTGCCGCGGCCGTCATGATGCTGGCCGAAGGCAATGCGCTGTATGTCGTCAATGCCGATCAGACAGCCACGCGACGCAAGGTGCAGACCGTCTACACCTTCGGCACGCAGGTCGTGGTGCGTGGCGTCGAGCCGGGAGAGATGGTCGTCATCGAAGGCAAGCAGAATGTGCGTCCCGGCGGCAAGGTGCGCATCGAAGCGGCGGCTGCACCCGCCGCTGCGCCGGGCCGGTCGCCTGGCAAGTCGCCCGATACGTCATCGCCCGCGTCCTCCGGCTCGGCATCGCCGGCTGCGCTGTCGCCCGCACAAGTCGACCCCAAGGCCCGGGAGCGCGCATGAACATTTCCGAGCTGTGCATCCGCCGGCCGGCGATGACGGTGCTGCTGTCGGCCGCGGTGGTGGTCATCGGCATCTTTGCGTACCTCAACATTCCAGTCGCCGCGCTGCCCAGCTACAACACGCCGGTCATCAACGTGTCGGCGCAGTTGCCGGGGGCGAGCCCCGACACGATGGCGTCTTCGGTCGCGCTGCCGCTGGAAAAGCAGTTTTCGACCATTCCCGGCCTGCAGACCATCAGCTCGGTCAACACGCAGGGCGTGACCTCACTCACCCTCGAGTTCGTCAGCTCCCGCGACATCGATGCCGCTGCGGTGGACGTGCAGGCTGCGCTGTTGCGCGCACAGCGGCAGTTGCCGATCGAGCTCACGCAGATGCCGTCGTACCGCAAGGTGAACCCGGCCGACGCACCGGTGCTCTTCATCGCGCTGGTGTCGCCGTCGATGAACCCGGCGGAACTCAACGACTACGCCGAAAACCTGATCTCGCCCACCCTCTCGACCATCGACGGCGTGGCGCAGGTCGGCGTGTACGGCCGCAAGGCGTTCGCGGTGCGAATCAAGGCCGACGCGAACCTGCTCAACGCGCGCAACATCACGCTCGACGAGCTGGCGAAGGCGGTGAACTCGGCCAACGCCAACACGCCGGTCGGCGTGCTCGACGGCCCGCGCCAAACGCTGACTATTCAGGCCAACCAGCAGCTCATGAAGGCGGCCGACTTCGCCAAGCTCATCGTCGGTCAACGCGACGGCGCACCGGTGCGGCTCGACGAAGTAGCGACCATCCAAGACAGCTTCGAATCGGTCAAGACGGCCAGCAGCTTCAACGGTCAAAGCTCGATCTCGCTCGCGGTGCAACGCCAGCCGAACGCCAACACCGTGCAGGTGGTCGACGCCGTGCGCGCGCTCATGCCGCGCTTCCGTGCCGAGCTGCCGCAGTCGGTTGAAATCAATCTCGTCAACGACCGCTCGCTGTCGATCCGCGAGGCGGTGCACGACGTGCAACTCACGCTCATCGGCACCATCCTGCTGGTCGTGCTGGTCATCTTTTTGTTTTTGCATCGCATCGTCGCGACGCTGATTCCGGCGGCGACGATTCCGATCTCGCTGGTCGGCGCGGTCGCCTTGCTCTATGCCTTCGGCTACAGCCTGGACAACGTCTCGCTGCTCGGCATCACGCTGGCGGTCGGGCTGGTGGTCGACGACGCGATCGTGGTGCTCGAAAACATCATGCGATACGTCGAGAAGGGTATGGAGCCCTACGCAGCAGCGCTGCGCGGCGCACGCGAAGTCGGCTTCACCATCGTCTCGATCTCGATCTCGCTGGTGGCGGTGTTCATCCCGGTGTTCTTTATGCCGGGCGTCATCGGCTTGCTCTTTCACGAGTTCGCTGTGGTCGTGGCGCTCGCCGTGCTGGTGTCGGCCATCGTGTCGCTGACACTGGTGCCTATGCTGGCCAGCCGCTTGCTGAAGCAGGTGGCGGTGAAGGAAGGCGTGCTCGATCATGAAGAGCAGCATCCCGAGCCTGGCACCGCCATCGGCCGCGGCTTCGAGCGTGGCTACCAATGGGTGCATCGCAACTACATGCGCACGCTCGACTGGACTTTGCTGCACCGCCCGGTGATGCTCGGGATCGCCGCATTGACCTTCGTGCTCACCGCGTGGATGTTCGTGACGATTCCCAAAGGCTTCTTCCCCGAGGAAGACATCGGCCAGATCCAGATCACGACCGAAGCGGCCGAAGACATTTCCTTCACCGCGATGAAGGTGCTGCAAGACCGCGTGGCCGAAACGCTGGGCAAAGATCCGAGCGTCGACTACGTCAACTCGTTCGTCGGCGTCGGTGGCCCGACGGCCACGCAGAATTCCGGTCGATTGTTCGCCGTGCTCAAGGCCCGCAGCGAGCGCCCGCCGATGGCGCAAGTGCTCGAATCATTGCGCAAACGCTTCCGTGAAATCCCCGGCATCGCCGTCTACATGCGGCCGGTGCAGAACCTGCAACTCGGCGGGCGCCAGAGCAAGGCGCGGTTCCAGTACACGCTGCAAAGTGTGAGCGCTGGCGAGATGAGCGAATGGGCCAACAAGCTCATGGAACGCATGCGCGGCGATGCGGTTTTTCGCGACGTCACCAGTGACTCGCAGAATCGCGGTCTGCAGGCCACGCTCGACATCGATCGCGACAAAGCGGGCGTGCTCGGTGTGTCGGTCGGCGACTTGCGCACCGCCCTCTACAACGCCTATGGCGACCGGCAGATCGGCAGCATCTACAGCGCCAGCAATACCTACCAGGTGATTCTTTCGGCCTCCGACGACGACCGTCAGTTCGAGGACGACATGTCGCGTTTGTCGGTGCGCAACCGCGCCGGTCAGCTGGTGCCGCTGTCGGCGTTTTCAACCGTCAAGCGCACGGTCGGGCCCACCTCGGTCAACCACCAGGGTCAGCTGCAGGCGGTCACTGTGTCGTTCAATCTGGCGCCCAACGTCCCGCTCGGCGATGCCACCAACAAGATCGACCGCTTCACGGCGGAGATCAAGATGCCGCCGTCGATCATCACCAGCTACGGTGGCGATGCGGCGGTGTTCCAGAGTTCGCAGTCGAGCCAGGCCGTGCTGCTCATCCTGGCGGTGCTCGTCATTTACGTGCTGCTCGGAGTGCTGTACGAGAGCTACATCCATCCGCTGACGATTCTGGCCGGGCTGCCTTCAGCGGCAGTCGGCGCCTTGTTGTCGCTCAAGCTGTTCGGTTTCGACCTGACGTTGATCGCGACCATCGGCATCCTGCTGTTGATCGGCATCGTGAAGAAGAACGCCATCATGATGATCGACTTTGCACTCGACGCGCAGCGAAATGAAGGCATGGCGCCGGTCGATGCGATTCGCGAAGCGTGTCGGTTGCGTTTTCGGCCGATTCTGATGACGACGCTTGCCGCCTTGATGGGCGCGTTGCCGTTGGCACTCGGGCTCGGCGCCGGTGCCGAGCTGCGTCAACCGCTGGGCGTCGCAGTGGTCGGCGGGCTGCTGTTCTCCCAGGTGATCACGCTCTACATCACGCCTGCGATCTACTTGGCGCTCGACCGCTACAGCGGCACCGGACCGATGCAGACGCTGCCCGGCGAGGCGGCTGTCAAGCCAGCGCCTGGCGTTGTGGTCTGACGCGGGACCAAGGGCTTTAGAGGCTTGTCGCCATCGCACGCGACGCCGTGCGCTTTGGGTTCGGTATCGCGGTGAGTGCGCCGAAACTGCTGGTGCTCGACTCTGACTTCGCTACAGGCCTCACCGCCGCCGAGGTCAGGCCGTGCACGGCGCGCATTGTCCAGTCGCCCACCACTTTGAGAAACATTCGCTGCGTGGCCTGCGTGGTCAGGCTGTGGTCCATCTCGCCGATGAAAACGTATTCGACGTGCTTGGCGAACTTCTCGTTGGCAAAGGGGCCGAGCTGGTCAAGATGCCGATCGACCGAATTCAGGGTGCCGGTGTACAGCAGCAGCGTCGGAATGTTGCGCTCGGCCACGATATTCATGCAGTCGACGAAGACCTTTGCTTTATCTTCAAGCGTGCCCGTAGTGAAGATTTCGCCTTCGATTGCGCCTGGTCCGGCCAGCTTGCGTTTGATCCAACGCACCGTCTTCAGAATCATGATCGGATTGGTTGGCACCACCAGTGCTCGGCGCAGTGCGCGTTCCCACCGTGCACGGCGCCCCGGAAACGCGTAGCCGTCGAACTGAAGCAGCCCCACCACGCGAGGATCGGCGACGGTGGTTTCGAGCGAACTCGGCGCTCCCGAGCACAAGCCCATCAAAATAAAGCGCCGGATTCCGAGCGATTCCTGGACTTGGTCCATGGCCGCCTGGACGTCGAGAATCGCCCGCGCCATGAAGGTTTGGGAGCCGGTCACCGGGCCGCTGTCGCCCAAGCCGGCAAGGTCGAAGCGAATGCTGCTGACGCCAGCCCGTGCCAGTTGGCGCGCCAGCTTGACATTGATCCGCCGAGGCCCCACGCGGTGGTTGCCGCCCATGTTGTAGAAGATGCAGGCGACCGGTTGAACGGGCCCATCCACCGGCACCGAAACCATCCCAAGCAACGAACCGTCGCTGCCGAAGAGAACCGGAAATTCTTTGATCTCATTCATTTATTTCTGCCAGTAAACGTTGGATAGCTTCACCGGGAACCACTGGATTCTCAGCATTCGGATCTGTCGTCCAATCCAGGGAGTGACGAAAGCTGGCCACGCGCAGGGGCGCATGGTTGGCGACGGCCGATTGCGCCCACTTGTTCGCCGTGTGGTCGGCTGGATCGGCCAGCATCACCGTGCGGTGTGTTGGCGCCTTGATGGCTTCCGGCACGAGCGAACGGAACTGCTGGCGCAACTCAGGGGAAATGGCGACACCGAGGACTTCGTCGGTGTAGGCCTCCGCTTCGTTCTCGAGACGACGGCGCCATGCACGGTCGGGCATGAAGTACGAGCGCTCAAGCGCTTCGACATGCGCCACCCGCAGGCTTTCCATGTAACGGCGCCCGTCGAAAATCGGGTCCCACAGGACGAGTCGGTCGGGGTCGCAACGACCACTTCGGTCGGCTATGGCCGCAAGCGTCGCCCCCATCCGGGAGCCGAGCCAGACTACACGTCGGCCGGCTGTATGCCGCCGAAGTTCGTCGTGCGCCGTACAGACGTCGCGCCACCAGCCTTCAATGTCCCCATCGAGGTCGATGCCAGCCGAGTCGCCACTGCCATAGAGGTCGAAGCGCAACACCGCGGCGCCGCCGCGCGCCAGTCGGTCCGACAGCACACGAAAGAAGCGATGGGTGCGAATGGCCTCCTGCCCGAAAGGCGGGCAGATGAGCACGGCTAAGTCACTGCTTTTTTCGGGAGTGTGATACAGCCCGAATAGCTGTCGTGACGGTTGCCCGAAGAGCAATGGGATCACGCGAATTCCCTTTCTATCAATGCATTGGTGGGGATCATTTTGGAGGGCGTTTCGACGACCACTTTGGCGAACGCGCAAACGAGGTCGGGACCATGCCTGAACGAGTGCACCCGCAATGTCTCTGTCCTGCCGTCGACGACCATATCGACGTCTTGGGACTCGAGATTCACGCCTACCTCGAAAGAACGGGTGTCGATACTCAGGCCAAGTCCGAGCGCCTTTGCGCAGGCTTCCTTGCGCGTCCAACAGGTGAGGAACGCGAGGTCGCGATCCGGGGGGGCCGTAGCCGCCAGGCCTTGTTGCTCGGCAGCAGTGAAGTATTCCGCCGCCAGCGCTGCGGAATAGGACAACGGCCGCAGCACCTCGACGTCGACACCGATCTCCGTAGCGCTGTCGCTGTCGTCGATCGCGATGAGGCCGGCGGCCGCGCTGTGACTGAGATTGAAGCGGAGCGCCGACGGCGCAGCGAGCGATGGCTTGCCGAATGCGCCGACATCGAATGCCAGGTCGCAAGCGGTCGAGCCCGTCACCGTCGACAACGCCTCGCGCAGCGCGACGTGCGCCGCCACGTAGCGGCGACTGTCGCGCTCGAAAACGAAGCGCGCCGCGCGGGCGCTTTCATCGGCCGACAAGCACTCACGCGCTTGCGGCGCGGCGGCAGCGTCGAGGTCGACGTGCCACAGCCGGCATTCCGCAATCGATGGAAGCTGCGCGATGGTCATGTGCCTCAACGTTTGCGGGACCAGCCGCTGAAAACACGACCCAGCAGGCCACGTTTGGGTTCGTCGTCGTTCGACGTCGAGGCCACTGAATCAAGCGCCGTGCCCGATGCGGTCACAGCCAGTTGTCCGAGGTTTTCAAAGACATAACGACGTGGCTCGATGCGGAAGCCCATGACCTTTTCGGCCTGCGCGATGACGCGCATGGCAAGCAGCGAATCGCCGCCTAGATCGAAGAACGTGTCGCTGGCACGGATGTCGTTGACGTCGATGCCGAGGGCGCTGGCCCAGACCTGTGCGAGATGCGCCTGCTCGGGCAGCAGCAGGTCAGGAGCAGGCCGTGCGCGTGATTCGGCGGCGCGCTGGGCGTCGGCGATCATCGCGGCCGCACTGCTCGGTGCCAGGCGGCGCAGGTATGTCGCGCTGGCCGAACCTTCGGACGAGGCCAGTGACTCCAGCGTGCTGTCCGGGTGTTCCGATACGCGGCGCAGGAGTTCGGCATAGCGTTCGTTGAAAGCGGCCCCGGTCTCGTGGCGGTACACGTCGGCGTTGTAGACGATCGCGCCTTCGAGGCAATCGGCTTTGTCCATCAGCCATATGCCGAGGTCGTCGGTGGCGCCGCGCTGCAGCAAGTGCATCTGGCGATAGGCCAGACCACCGATTTCGCGCGGCCGCTCACGTGCATCCTGGAACGAGAAGAGACCTTGGTACAACCCGACGCGTTGCGCACGTTCGGCAAATTCCGGTTCGGTCACGAGGCGTTCGAATGGCACCTCCTGATGATTCATGACCGACAGCAATTCCTGCTTGATGTAGCGCATGAAATCGCCGAAAGGCAACGATCGATCTATCTGGAACGACAGCGGCAGCGTGTTGTTGAAAAAACCCATCACCGATTCGGTCTCGGGCGCTTCTCGGCCTCGCACCGGCGTCGCGATGACGATGGAACGCGTGTCGATCACGTCGCTCATCATCAGCACGTAGACGCCGAGCGTGAGCATGCTCAACGTGACGTCCTGGTTGCGACCGATGTCGCGCAGGCGCGATGTCAGCGCCTTGTCGATCTTTATCCAGTGCGTGCCACCTTCGCCGCTCATGCCGGCCCTGCGCGGCATGTCGGTGCGCGGTGCCTTGGGCAACGGCGCGCTCGCAAAGCGCTGCTTCCAGTAGCGCAGGTGCGCATGGAAATCGGGCTGCTGCAGCCAGTGCGCGTACCAGTCGGCGTAGTCGCCGTGGTTGATGGGCACCGGCGGCAGGCCGTGCAGGATGCCCTTCGTCATGGCGCCGTAAATCGCGTTCAGCTCGGTCTGCAGGATGTCGAAAGACCAGCCGTCCCAGATCAGGTGGTGCGGCACGAAGACGAACACATGGTCGTCATCCGTCAGCTTGTACAACGCTGCGTTGAAGAGAGGCGCTCGATGGATGTCCATCGGCCGGTCGGCCAGTTCCTGCATGCGTGCGGCCAGCTCGGCCTCACGCTGCTCAGCAGGGATGGCACCCAGGTCGATCACCGGCAGCTCGTAGCCGATGTCGTCGATGATGGTTTCGACCGGCGCGTTCGTTTCCGGGTCGACGCCCATCTGCGTGCGCATTGCGGGCTGGCGACGAATGATCTCGCCGAGCACTGCCTTGAAGCGACCCACATCGAGCGCGCCACCCAGGCGGTGCGCCGACGGTGCGTTGTAGACAGGACGGCCCGGGTGCATCTCCTCGATGAAGCGGATGCGCTCCTGCATCGGTGTCAGCGGCGCGCTGCGACGATTTGCGACATGAACGATCGGCTCGCGGCGCGGCGCGCCCGAACTGACGATCGCTTCGACCGCTTCGTTCAGTCGTTCCGCCGTCGGCGCTTCGAACAGGGTGCGCAGCGGAATCGTGATGTCGAACTCGCGACTGAGCAAAGTTGCGAGCCGCGCGGCCAGCAACGAATGCCCGCCCAGCGCGAAGAAGTCGTCGCGAATGCCGAGGCCTGGGAGGTTCAAGACCTTTTCCATCACCTCGAGCACGCGGCGTTCACCGTCGTTGCGCGGCGCCACGCGTTCTGCTGCGTCGTGTTGCGGAGCTTCGGGTTTGGGCAGCGCCTTGCGGTCGACCTTGCCGTTGGGCAACAGCGGCAGGGCGTCGAGCACCACCACGTGCTGCGGCACCATGTATTGCGGCAGGCGGGCACGCAGGTGCCGGTCCAGTTCTACCAGGTCGATCGAAGCGCCCGGCGACGTCGCAAGGTAGGCCACCAGACGCACGTCGCCCGGCTGGTCTTCGCGCGTGATGACCACGCTGCGTGCGACGCCGGCGGTTTCATCGCAGCGCGCCTCGATCTCACCGAGTTCGATGCGGTAGCCGCGGACCTTTACCTGAAAGTCGAAGCGGCCCATGTGTTCGAGCAGGCCGTCGTTGCGCCAGCGACCGCGGTCGCCGGTGCGGTACATGGTGCCCTCGGTGCCGCCGAGCAGATCCGAGACGAACTTTTCCGCCGTCAGTTCGGACCGGTCGAGGTAGCCGAGCGTCACGCCCTTGCCGCCGATGCAGATTTCACCGGGGATGCCGACGGGGCAGGGCTGCCCTTGCGCATCGACGATCCACACCGTGGTGTTGGCGATCGGCTTGCCGATCGACACGCTGCGGTCGGCCAGCCCTGCCGCAGTTACACGCCAGAGCGTCGACCACACGGTGGTCTCGGTCGGGCCATACATGTTCCAGACTTCGCCGCAGCGCAGCAGCATTTCTTGCGCGAGGTCGGCAGGCAGGCTCTCGCCACCGACCAGCGCGCGGAAGCCGCGTGGGCCTTGCCATTGCGCATCGACCAGCAAGCGCCACATGCCTGGCGTGGCTTGCATCATGGTTGCACCGGTGGCGTCGAGGAGTGCGGCCAGCGCGTTGCCGTCCATGGCGGTTTCGCGCGGCACCATCACGACTTCGGCGCCGGCGATCAGCGGCAGCATCAGCTCGAGCACGGCGATGTCGAACGACAGCGTGGTTACGGCGGCGAGCTTGTCGTCAGCCGTGATCGAGGGCTCGCGATGCATGCTCTGCAAGAAGTTGGCGACCGCGCCGTGCGGCACGCAAACGCCCTTCGGCTTGCCGGTCGAGCCCGACGTGTAGATCACGTAGGCCGGGTCTTCAGGTAAGGCGTCTTTGGCGCTCGGCGTCAGTGCCTCGCCTGGTAGATCGAGCCACGAGGTGTCGCTGTCGATCTCGAACAGACGATCGCCTGCATCGGCGCACCACGCGCGCGGTGCGGCTTCGGTTTGCGAGTCGGTCACCAGCAGCGCGAGCTTCGCGTCTTCGGCGTAGTAGTCGAGCCGCGCCTTCGGAAATTCAGGATCGAGCGGGATATAGGTGGCGCCCGACTTCAGGATGGCCAGTACGGCGACGACCATGTCGGCGCTTCGGTTCAGGCACAGGCCAACATGCTGGCCGCGCTGCACGCCACGAGCGCGCAGCGCGTGCGCCATACGGTTGGAGCGCTGGTCGAGTTCGGCGTATGTCCACTCCGTCACGCCTGCGCGCAACGCGGCGCGCGTCGGTTGCTGAGCCGCCTGCGCGACGAAGCCTGCGTGCATGAGCGCCGGACCCGACACCGGCGTTGCAGCGGGCTGCAGCGCGCGCAGCACAGCCGCTTCGGTCGCCGGCAGCATGTTCATGCGGGCCAGGCCTTGCGAAGGGTCTTGCACCGCCGAGCGCATCAGGCACTCGTACATCGCAAGCCAGCGGCGCACGGTCTGCTCGTCGAACAGGTCGGCGTTGTATTGGGTCTCTACCTGCATGCCGCCGGTGACGGGCGTCACGTTCAGGAACAGCTCGAAGTTTTCGAAGCGGCGCGCCACGCTGCTCGCCTGCGCCTCGAGGCCCGGGAAGGTGCCATTGCCCGGTGCTGCATCGCGGTCGACGTTGAAGAGCACGTTGACCAGCGGCAGCCGGCTCGGGTCGCGCGGCACGGGAAGCTTCTTGAGCAACGTGCCATAGGTCAGCGACTGGTGCTCGAAAGCGTCGAGCAGCGCGGTACCGGACTGGCGCACCAGTGCATGGAACGGCAACTGTCCGTCGACTGCCACGCGCATGGGCAGCAAGTTGACGCAGTGCCCGACCAGCGTCGGCATATCGGCGGCCATCTGCCCGGCAGCGGCAATGCCGATGACCAGATCATCTTGTTCGGTCAGGCGGTGCAGCAGGGTGGCGAAGGCGCCGAACATCGTCGCGAACAGGCTGGTGCCCGATGCTGCGCCGACCTTGCGGAGTCCGTCGACGAGTTCGCGGTCGAGCAGGTGATCGATGCGCTGTGAGGTGAAGGTGCGCACCGCAGCGCGCGGATGGTCGACGGGCAATTCGAGTACGGGCAACGTGCTGCCGCCAAAGCACGAGAGCCAGTAGTCGACGTGGTCCTGCATCGCGGGGCTGGCCGTTTCGGCCGCTTCCCATACGGTGTAGTCGGCGTATTGCGCCGCGGCCTCCAGAGCCGGCCCTTCACCGATTTTTTCGGCATACAGCTGGCCGAGTTCTTCGGTAATCACGCCCCACGACCAGCCGTCGCAGACCGCGTGGTGCGCGGTCATCAAGAGCACGTTGTCGATCGGCGAAAGCCGGTACAGCGCTGCGCGGAAAAGTGGACCCTCTTCAAGGGAGAACGGCTCCGTGACTGCGGTGACGCAATCTTCGTCGAGCGACTTCGCCTGCGCCTTGGCATCCAGATGCGCCAGGTCGTGCTCGCTCATCGAGAGCGGAGATGCTTCGCCGATCAGCATTTGCGTGCCGTCCGGCGAGAACGTTGTCCGCAGTGAGTCGTGACGTGCGATCAGGCTGTCGAGCGTGGCAGCGAGTGCGCGCGTGTCCAGCACACCGCGCAGGCGCAGCTTGACTGCTTCGTTGTACGCCAGCGAGGCTTGCTGGCTCAACTTGTCGCCGAGCCACACTTCGCGCTGCGCTTCGGTGGTCGAGACGATCTGCGCGATCGCGCCGCCTGCAAAGGGATCGAATTCGGCTGCAGCGGATGCGGCTGGTGGGACTTCCATGTCGGGGACTTCCATCACTGCGCTGCTCATGCCTGAATCTTCATGAATTTTCCCTGGGCGGCCGGGTCCGGCACGAACCAAGCGGGCTGGCCGTCCTTGTCGCGGCCGAGGCGTGCGTTGGACACGGGCGGATGGGCGGCATCGAAGCTCGGTTCGGCCGTCACGCGGCGCGGCAGGAACTCCGCCTCCTGCATCTCCGCGACCGATTCCTTGAAGGCCGACTTGATGCGCGCGATGTCTTCGTGCGAATGCGCCGTCGTCATGAAGCACGGGAAATTGTCGAGGATGTGAACGCCGCGGCTGCGCATCATGGCGAACATCAAATCCTGGAACGGGTGGTCTTCGAGCCAGCTGATGCGCCAGAGCGAGGTGAAGTAACGAATCTCGAGCGGCGCGCCGACCTCGCGGCAGAAGGCGGTGAGCTCGTCGGCCATCGCGGCGGTGTGCAGATTGAGCTGCGTCTGCAAGCCTTCGCCCGATTCCTTCAGATGATCGAGCGATGCCTTGCAAGCAGCCAGTGCCAGCGGATGGCGCACGAAGGTGCCGGCGAAGTAGGTGACGCCCACGGTCGGGATCGAGTCGTCGCCGTACTGCCAGGCGCCGCCGTCGAGCGAGTCCATGTACTCGCGCTTGCCGGCGACCACGCCAACCGGGAAGCCGCCGCCGATGACTTTGCCGTAGGAAGCCAGGTCGGCGCGAATGCCGAAGATGGCCTGGCAACCGCCGAGGTGTGAACGGAAGCCGGTAATGACCTCGTCGAAGATCAGGCAGGTCTTGGATTTCTCTGTGATGGCGCGCACCTCGCGCAGGAAGTCGCGCGGCTGGAAGTCGGGGCGACGGCTCTGCACCGGCTCCACCAGCACGGCGGCCAGGTCGTCGGCGTTGTTCCGAATGAATTCGAGTGCTTCGGGCGTGCCGTAGTCGAGCACGCGCACGTCGCCGAACATGCCGCGCATGATTCCCGGCGCGGCAGGCATGCCCTTGGCCTCGCGCCCGGCACGCACCAGCACTTCGTCGAAGGTGCCGTGGTAGGAGCCGGTGAACACTACGACGGTGTTGCGGCCCGTCACGGTGCGTGCGATGCGAATGGCGGCCATCACGGCTTCGGAGCCGGTGTTGCACAGTGCTGCACGGTCGTGGCCGGTGAGTTCGCAGATGGTGCGCGACACGTCGGCAGCCAATGGATGCTGCGGGCCGATTTCGTAGCCGAGGTCGAGTTGCTTCCTCACCGCGTCGTTCACGAAGTCGGGCTGCCAGCCGAACAGATTCATGCCGAAGCCGCTCAGCACGTCGACGTACTGGTTGCCGTCGATGTCCCAGAACTGCGAACCCTTGGAACGCTCGACCACGATCTGATAGACCATTTCCTTGGTCGCCGGGCGGAAGCCGTTGACCACACGCGGGTCGGCCATCACAGGCCGGTTGGCTTCGGTGAAAGCCTTGCTCTTGGCGGTGCGCTCGGTGTAGCGGCGGATGAACGACGCCAGCCGTGCCTTTTGCCGGTCGGTCGGCTCCTTGTACTGCGTGTGGATACGGGCGATGGCGCCGAACGCTTTCTTGACGTCGTACTTCATCGTGCCTTCGGTCTCGGCCGATGGCGTTTCAGAAGCGATGGTTGCGACAGGTATCGCAACGACGGGCGCGTTCGCTGCAACCTGCGCCACTGCGGCGGGTGCTGCCGACATGGCTGACATCGCGACCGGCGTGGGCAATGAAGGCGCTGCCGACAACAAGGCCAGCTGTTGCTGCATCAGCTGCATCTGTTGCGCGATGACCTGCTGAACGAGCGTGCCGCTGGCTGTGTCCATGGCGATGGGAGCCACAGGTGCGGCATACGTCATCGCGACTGACGCGGGCTGCGCCACCACCGCAACGGCCGCGACGGGAGCAGGGACCGCAACCGGTGTCGCGATCGGATCGGGCGGTAGCGTGGCGTCGAGGTACGCGGCCAACGAATCGAATGTCCGGTAGCTCTCCATCAACTGCCTGAAGCTTAGATTTGTCTTGAACTGCTTCTTGACCTGGAGGGCGGCCTGCGTGAGCGTTAACGAATCGAAACCCATTTCGACGAAAGGCGTCGAGCCGTCGGCGCCGGCCATGTCGATACCCGAGATGTCCTCGAACAGAGCTTGCAAACCAAGGGTCAGGTTGCTGCGTCGCGGGGGCGCCGAGAGGGCTGTGGAAGCGGCGGTGGTCATGGACGACTCCGGTAGGGCAATTGAAGAAGGAGGAATAGAAGGAATGGCGGAAGCAGTGGGCTCGATGTCGACCCAGAAGCGCTTGCGCTCGAAGGGGTAGGTCGGCAACAGCAGACGGTGCTTGCGATTGCGCGTGTCGAGCTGGTCGAGCGCGATGTCGGCACCGAGCGTCCAGAGTCGGCCAACGGCCAGCCGCCACGCGTCGCGTTCGTTTTCGGGGCGGTCGGCGAGCAAGGACAGCGCGGAGACGGGCAGTGCTTTGTTCGCGTGCTGGCGTACCAGCGTCGCCAACGTGTTGCGAGGACCGATCTCGACGAACACGGCTTCCGGTATTTGTGCCAGCACCGCTTGCACTGCCGGCGAAAAGCGCACGGTCTCGCGAAGATGACGTGCCCAGTAGTGCGGATCGATGGCTTCTTCGGGCTTCAACAAGGCGCCCGTCAAGGTCGAGTAGATCGGTATCGTGGGCGCCGACAGCACGATGCCGTGCACGAGGGCTTCGAACGGCGCCACAGCCCGATCCATCATGGTCGAGTGGAACGCGTGCGAGGTCTGCAGCAGCTTGGCGGCGACGCCATCTGCTTCGAGTTGTGTGCGCAGGCGTTCGATTTCGTCGGTGGGCCCGGCCACCACGCTGGCGGTCGGTCCGTTGTCGGCGGCCAACGAGAGGCCGGCGGGCAAGCGCGCCTGCATTTGGAAGGCTGACAGGCGAACCGAAAGCATCGACCCCGATGGCAAGGCTTGCATCAAAGCGCCGCGCTCCGCGACGAGGCGGGCAGCGTCTTGCAGTCGCATGACGCCGGCCAGCACCGCGGCCACGAACTCGCCCACGCTGTGACCCATCAATGCGACCGGCGTGACCTGCAGCGCCATGAGTTGTCGGGCGAGCGCGTATTCCAGAACGAAGGTGGCCGGCTGCGTAACCGACGTCGGCGCCAGTGCCGCGATGTCGACCGAAAACATGCGTTCGCGCAGATCGAAGGGCAGCACGTCACCGAACGCGGCAAGGCATTCGTCGAACGCGGCGCGGAAAACCGGCTCCGCCGCATACAGGGCGCTGCCCATGCCGGCGTACTGCGCGCCTTGGCCTGGAAACATGAAGACCGGTTGCGGCACGCGGGCGCCTGTCGCGCCGGTGGCGTGCATCGGCGCCTCGACCGCGCGCAGAGCCGTCACCGCTTGTGTCGTAGACGATGCCACGACGCAGCCGCGCTGCGCAAACGCCTTTCGACCGACACGCAGGGTGTGCGCCACGTCGGCGAGCGACAGGCCCGGATGGGCTTCGAGGTGGTCGGCCAATCGGGCACTGGCGGCAGCAAGCGCTGCTGGCGAGCGGGCCGAGAGCACTAGCAACTGCGGCGCATCCGTGGCGTCCGATGGCAGCCGAACCGGCGCTTCTTCCACGATCACATGGGCGTTGGTGCCACCGACGCCGAATGAGCTGACGCCCGCCCGGCGCGGCTGCTCGCCGCGGGGCCAGGCCTGCAGGCGATCGGTCACGCGGAATGGTGTTGCGCCGAAGTCGATCGCGGGATTCGGCGCATCGAAATGAATCGAAGGCGGAATGCATTCGCCTTGCAGCGCCAGCGCGGTCTTGATCAGGCCGGCCGCCCCCGAAGCCGCGACGATGTGACCGATATTGCTTTTGAGAGACCCAACGGCGCAGAAACCGGTGTCCGTGGTCTGGGCGCCATAGGCTTTGGTCAGCGCTGCGATCTCGATCGGGTCGCCCATCGGCGTCGCGGTGCCGTGTGCCTCGACATACGAAATGCTGCGCGCGTCGACGCCCGCCGAGGCCAGCGCAGCGGTGATCACGCGGGCCTGACCGTCCACGCTCGGTGCCGTGAAGCTCGCTTTGACGCCGCCATCGTTGTTGACGGCCGTGCCGCGCAGCACGGCGTATACGGTATCGCCATCGGCGAGTGCGGCCGACAGTCGCTTGAGCAGCACAACGGCCACGCCGTCGCTGAACACGGTGCCTTGGGCCCCGGCAGAAAAGCTGCGCGTGTGGCCGTCGGGCGACAGCATCGCGCCGTCTTCATGAAGATAGCCACTGCGGGGCGGCGAAGTGATGGAAGCGGCACCTGCCAGGGCCATATCGCAGTCGCCGTTGCGGATCGCAGAAAACGCCTGCGCAATCGCGACCAGGGAGGTCGAGCAGGCTGAATGAACGCTGATGGCGGGGCCGGTCAGGTTGAGCCGGTGCGCCACGCGGGTGGCGATGTAGTCCTTGTCGTTGCCCAGCATCACCTGGAAGTCGCCGACCTGCTCGATCAGGTCCGGGCGCGGCATCACATGGCGGTGCAGGTAGGTGCTGCCGTACATGCCGGCAAACACGCCCACGGTGCCTGGCGCAATGTCGGGCGCATAGCCGGCCCGCTCGACGCACTCCCAGCACAGCTCCAGAAAGATGCGTTGCTGCGGGTCCATCAGCGCAGCTTCTTTCGGGTTGATGCCGAAAAAGGCGGCATCGAACATCTCGGTATCGGCGATCACGCCACGCGCCTTGACATAGGCCGGGTCGGCGCGCAGTTCGGCGCTCACGCTCGGGTCCAGCGTGGCGTCGTCGAAAAAGGTGATGGTCTCGCGGCCAGCGCAGAGGTTGTCCCAGAACTGTTCGATGTCGGCCGCGCCGGGGAAGCGTCCCGCCATGCCGATGATGGCGACGGGTTCCAGACCGCTGCCAGTGCGCTCGACACGGGCCCCGGCGACACCGGGTGACAAGGCCGCAGGTGCCGTCGGTGCGAGCAACAGTCGAACCAGCGCGCGCGGCGTCGGGTCGGCAAAAAAGTCTGTCACGCCCAGCGTGCGCTGACCCGCGTCCTGCAGCATGACCAGTGCACGGGTCACCAGCAGCGAGGTGCCGCCAAGTTCGAAAAAGTTGTCCGCAAGGCCGGTTTGGTCGATCTCCAGCACTTCGGTGAACACCTGGCACACCTGATCTTCGAGCGCAGTCGATGGCGCCTGATATGGCGTCGCGAGCTCGGGGCGTTCGCGCGGCGGCGCAGGCAGGGCGCGGCGATCGAGCTTGCCGTTTTCGGTGATGGGCAACACGGGCAGCTCGACGAAGGCGGCCGGCAGCATGAACTGCGGCAGATCCTTGGCGAGGTGGCTGCGGAGTTCGGACGCCGGCACATGCCCTGCAGCCATCACGACATAAGCCACAAGCCGCGGTTCGCCATCGGCATGGTCGGTGCGAGCCAGCACAGCGCACTCTCTGACGCCCGGATGCCCGAGCAACAGGTTCTCAATCTCGCCGGTCTCGATGCGAAAGCCCCGGATCTTGACCTGATGGTCCATGCGACCCAGGCATTCGATATCCCCATCGGGATGGCGTTTTCCGAGGTCGCCGGAACGGTAGGCGCGCAAGGTTGCGCCAGTGGCCGGGTCGGTCCAGTCGATGAACCGTTGCGCCGTCAGGTCGGGGCGTCGGAGGTAGCCGTTGGTCACGCCGGGACCGCTCACGACGATCTCACCGATGTCGCCATCGGCCACGGGTTGCAACTGTTCGTTCAGCAGGTCGATGCGCAGATCGGGAATCGGGCAGCCGATCATGCTGCCGCGGCGCAGTTCGAGGTCTTGCCAGCTCACCGGACGATAGCTGACGTGGACGGTGGTTTCGGTAATGCCGTACATGTTGACCATGACGGGCGCTGTGTCGCCGTGGCGCTCGTACCACGGGCGCAGCATTTCGAAGGAGAGGGGTTCACCCGCGAAAATCACGTAGCGCAAATGGAGCGCGTCCGGTGCCAGCGCGGCGCGCCGATCGGCTTCGATCAACGGCCTGAAAGCCGATGGCGTCTGATTCAGGACCGTGACCTGTTCGCGCACCAGCAATGCGAGAAAGTCGTCGGGCGAGCGCGTTGTGAGGTAAGGCACCACGACCAGTCGACCGCCGTAGCTGAGCGATCCCCAGATTTCCCAAACGGACACGTCGAAGGCGTGGGAGTGAAAGAGCGGCCACACGTCGTCGGGCCCGAAGTCGTACCAGGCATCGGTCGCATCGAAAAGCCGGGTGACGTTCAGGTGCGTGACCAGGCAGCCCTTGGGCCGGCCAGTAGAACCTGAGGTGTAGATCACATAGGCCAGCGCATCGGGGTCGGCCGTGCCGACGTTGCTGCTGTCCTCGTTTGCCGCACTGCCGTCGTCCACCAGGAACACCGGTGCCGACGACGCCGGCATGGCGGCCGCACTGGCTGCGGTGGTCAGCATCGCCACCGGTTGCGCGTCACCGATCGTGAAATCGAGTCGCTCCATCGGATATTCGAGATCGATCGGGAGGTAGGCGCTACCGGATTTCAAGATTGCGAGCAGTCCAACCACCATGTCGATGGAACGCTCCATGCCGATGGCTATCAGTTTGTTGCGACCTGCTCCGGCGCGCTGCAGACGTCGCGCCAACTGGTTCGAGCGGCTGTTGAGCTCTTCGTAAGTGATCGATACGCCGTTACAAGATACAGCCACCTTCTTCGGGTTCGCCGCCGCACGCAACGCGATGCGCTGGTGTACCGGTATGAAAGCTGTCATCGAAGATCCTTTGGCCCCGGCCTGATCAGTGCACAAACAAGATCAGAACCGATATTCACTTAATTACAAAGCACTCACTCTTGCCCGCTGGCACCATCCTGCCGAGAGACCAAGTCGGTTACCACAGGCCAAACGACATGTTCAACGGCCTATTTCGCGAGAACGAACGCGGCAACACTTGACGCATTTCGTTTCGATTGGCGTGTTGACAAGGCATCTCGCTTGATGACATTGTGCGCGCGTTTTTGCTTTTTGAATACAAACGACTGACATCGAAACGTCAAATTCTGACGAATTTTCGATAGCAAGGGTCTATTGCTGCGGCAGGCGCAACAGCGCTTTTTGATCGTCTAGACCGTTGCGTCGTCGTTGGGGACGTCGTTCACATGCGTTGTGTCGCTCCAGCCCACGAGGATGAAGCCTTCGGGAGTCCAAAGGAGCCGGTTGATGGAGGCGTTGCCCAGCAGCCAGGTACGGGGTGCCTGCAAGCCCTGCCGGGTCGCAGCACGATAGAGAACGTCCATCACGCCGCCGTGCGCGACCAGCACGACCAATTCGCCGGGATGGCGAGCGGCGAGCTCGGCCGCCACTGCAGTGATGCGATCACGAAACACCAGCAGGCTTTCACCACCCTCGGGGGTGAAGGCGGGGTCCCGCTCTCGCCACAGCCGCGCCTGATCGGGCAAGTTTTGCTCGATCTCCGCAAAACTCATACCTTCGAAACATCCGAAAGCGCGCTCTCGCAGCCGAGGCTCCGGCCTTACCTGGAGCCCGAGTGGTCGCGCAATCTCGAGCGCCGTGTTCCAGGCGCGCGCCAAGTCGCTGGCGTAGATCACGTCGATGGCTTCGTCGGCCAGCGCCTGTCCGACGCGACGGGCCTGCCATTCGCCTGTGGCGTTGAGGCCGATGTCGAGTTGCCCCTGAATGCGTGTGCCGACGTTCCATGCGGTTTCGCCATGGCGCACGGCAATGAGTCGCGTGGCCTCTTTCATCCGGAACGATCTAGGGCCGGGCCGGGGCGTTGGCGCCGGGCAAGGCGATGTCTACGCGCCGCTCGCCAGCGGGCGGGTTCGGAAAGCCCTGCAGAGCGGCTTCGAACATGACTGAAAGTATGGCCGCGCTCCGGTTGTAAGGCCCGTCGTTGCTTGCGTGTGTCTCGTAGACCACCTGGCCCGAAGCAAGTTCGCGCAGCACGATGCTGACTTCCCTGCCATACCAGGAGTTCGCCATCTCCGGGAACGCCGTACCGTAGAATCCCCGGTAACCGTAGTCGAGGCCTGCGCCGAACCCTCGTCCTCCATAGGCGCCGTAGAGCAACGGGTCGGCAAACGGCGAGAGCAACGCGTCCACGCGTGCGTCGATCTGCGCGCTGTAGCGCGGCTTCGCATCGTCGCGCCGGAAACCGACATTGCCCAGCGCGGCGCTCGCCATTGACTCGAGCGATTGCTGAGCCGCCTCGTTCGACTGCTGCGACGGAAGCCGCTCGAAACGGTAGGTGGCATCGGCCGTTGCCGGTGCAGCTGACAGCCTCGAAAAACTGCGGACATCGCTGTCGACCACCCAATTGGTGGCACAACCAGACAGCGCGACCAGCATGAAAAGGGCTGCAGGGGCCAGCAGAGCGCGCCTGAGTCGTCTCACCCGGCTCATGTCTGAATTTCCACGCCTCAAACCTGCACGATTCGCAAAGCCGATTGCGCCAACGACCCCGGCCGCATGGGCAACGCCGGCAAGCTCGGCGCCAGCGCATAGAAGTTCGGCGCGTCGAACGCCTTGTCGCCTTCGTCGTCCGCGACGCCCGTCGCCTTCAATCCCTTGAAATCGTGACGCGTGCCGTCAAGCAAATGCGACGGCACCACGTTCTGCAGCGCGGTGAACATGTTTTCGACACGGCCGGGATGCTTCTTGTCCCAATCGCGCAGCATCTCGCCGACTTGCTTGCGCTTCAGGTTTTCCTGGCTGCCGCACAGCGTGCACGGAATGATCGGAAGTTCTCGGTGCTGCGCCCAGCGCACCAGATCTTTTTCAGCCACGTAGGCCAGCGGCCGAATGACGATGTGGCGGCCGTCGTCGCTCACTAGCTTAGGCGGCATGCTCTTGAGCTTGCCGGCAAAGAACATGTTGAGGAAGAAGGTCTGAAGCATGTCGTCGCGGTGATGCCCCAACGCGACCTTGGTGGCGCCCAGTGCATCGGCCACGCGATACAGGATGCCGCGCCGCAGCCGGCTGCACAGGCCGCAGGTCGTTTTGCCTTCGGGGATGACACGCTTGACGATGCTGTACGTGTCTTGGTTCTCGATATGAAAGGCCACGCCGAGTTCGCTCAGGTACTTGGGCAGCACTTCTTCAGGAAAACCCGGTTGCTTCTGGTCGAGGTTGACGGCGATCAAGTCGAAATGGATCGGCGCGCGGGCTTTCAGCTTCAGCAGGATGTCGAGCATCGCGTAGCTGTCCTTGCCACCCGACACGCACACCATGACCTTGTCGCCTTCTTCGATCATGTTGTAGTCGACTATGGCGCGGCCGACTTCGCGACACAGGCGCTTTTCAAGCTTGTGCGTCTCGCGCTCGATCTTGAGGTTGGCCGATGGCGCGACCTCGTCCGTCCAGACGGCGCTCATGCGTTTTCCGCCATGCTCATTTGCTCCTGAAGACTTCGACGCCCACCGCTTCACAGTCGGGATAGACATCGGGTTTGGCGCTCGACACGCGTGCCGCGTGCACCTTCGGATGCGCCAATATGGCCGCCAATAGGTCGTCGCACAGCGTCTCCTGCAAATGAATATGCCCCTGAGACAGCCGCGCTGCCACGGTGCGGCGAATGAAGTCGTAGTCGACAACTTCGTCCAACTCGTCGGCTTTGGGCGTCGAAATTTCCAATGGCACATACAGGTCGACGTTGATGATCACCCGCTGCTCGGCCTTCTTTTCGAACTCGTGCACGCCAATGTTGATCCAGACCTCGTAGTTCTTCAAAAAGACGCGTCGGCAGGAGAGCAGCAGGGGATCGAGAGCGGCAGTGGTCATGGCGGGGAAGCTTTCAGCAAATCGTCGACGACGAACATGATGTCGCGTTCCAGCGGCACCAGATGCTGGCCGTTGTCGACGCACAGGGTGGTGCCGGTCACGCTCGGCGTGCCGGCCAGAAAAACGCAGGTGCGCGCCACGTCGGCGGGGTCGATAGGCCGACGCATGAGGTTGGCGCGCGCAGCCCGCGCGAAGTTGGTTTCGTCTTGCGGACCGCTGGTGAACAGAATGCCCGGCGCCACGCCGCACACGCGCACGGCGGGCGCCAGCGCCTGCGCCTGCAGCGACACGGCGCGCTCGAGCGCCAGCTTCGACACGGTGTAGGAGAAGTAGTCGGGGTTCAGGTTGAACACCTTCTGGTCGAGGATGTGGACCACCGACCGATCGGTGCCATCGGCTGGCTGCCGCGCCAGCAGCCGCGCGAAAGACATCGGCGCGATGAGGTTCACGCCGAGTTGCCTGAGCGCGGCGTCCGGCTTGAAATCCAGCGCGGTGTCAGGCTCGAAAGCAGAAGCGTTGTTGACGATGCATGCTAGCGGCGTGTCAGCCGAAATGCGTTCGACCAGCGCCATGCGCGCGTCTTCGTCGTTGATGTCCGCTTCGATGGCGGTGGCGGCAAAGCCTTCATCGCGCAGACTCGCACACAGGGTTTCGGCAGCGTCGCGCGAGGCGCGGTAGTGGCACCACACCTGCCATCCGGCCCGCGCGAAGGCTTCGCAGATGGTCGCGCCGAGCCGTCGCCCACCGCCCGTGACGAGCACGCCGCGTGGTCTTGCTGAAGGGGTCGAAGCGACCATGTCGGCCATCCTGATAAATTTCTCGAATGAATTTGGAACGCGGCGCCGTGCGCGCCGACCCGTCGACCCGGATTATCGATGCCGCGCTGGAGCGCGGCGGTGGCTGGCTGCCCTTCGACCGCTTCATGGCCATGGCCTTGTACGCACCGGGGTTGGGCTACTACGCGAACAGCTCCACCAAGTTCGGACAGATGCCGTCGTCGGGCAGCGATTTCGTCACCGCGCCAGAACTGACGCCGATGTTCGGCCGCACTTTGGCCGCACAGGTGGCCCAAGCCCTGGACAAGACCGGTACCGACACGGTGTGGGAGTTCGGCGCTGGCTCCGGCGCGCTAGCGGGGCAGTTGCTGGATGCGCTCGCGGCGCTTGGCACCAAGGTTGCGCGCTATCGCATCGTCGACCTCTCCGGCACCTTGCGGGCGCGGCAGCAACTGGCGCTGGCAGCGCATGGCGACCGGGTCGAATGGCTCGCTGAGTTACCGGAGACGATGCAAGGCGTGGTCGTCGGCAACGAGGTGCTCGACGCGATGCCGGTGCAACTGCTGGCACGCGTGGGCGGCGCGTGGTTCGAGCGCGGTGTCGTCAAGGCGCCGGACGCCGACGGATGGTCGTGGCAAGACCGGCCGACCGAGCTGCGGCCTCCCGTCGAGGTAACTGGCGACCACGACTACCTCACCGAGATCCACCCCCAAGCCGAGGCTTTCATGGCCACGTTGGCCGACCGGCTGACGCAGGGCGCGGCGTTCTTTATCGACTACGGTTTTCCCGAGGCCGAGTACTACCACCCGCAACGCCACATGGGCACAGTGATGTGCCACCGCGCGCACATGGCGGACGGCGATCCGCTGTCGGATGTCGGGCTGAAGGACATCACTGCGCACGTCAACTTCACCGGCATCGCGCTGGCTGGCCAGAACGCCGGGCTCGAAGTGCTCGGCTACTGCAGCCAAGCGAGGTTTCTTTTGAATTGCGGGCTGCTGACGCACATGGAGCAGGGCACGCCGGCGCAGCGCGCGATGGCGGCCCATCTGGTGCACGAGCACGAAATGGGTGAGCTCTTCAAGGTCATCGGCTTTGCAGTCGGCGCGCCGTGGGATGCGATGGGTTTCGCGGAGGGCGACCGCACGCATACGCTGTGAGCGCGGTTCAGTGCTGCCGCAGCTTGCGCAGTTCGTCTCGTAAGAAGTCGCCCGATTCGCGCATCGCCGCGCCGCCGGCCAGCTTCACCTTGTAGGCGACCTTGGTCATCTCGGAGCGGGTGGCGCAGCGCTCGATGAAGTCTTCGGCGGTGACGATTTCTGACTTGAAGTGGTCGTACTTGCTGCGCATGTGCGAGGCGGCATCGGTCGCGTTGTACTCACTGCCGTTGCGCACGAAAACCATGTCGGTGGTCTTCTCGACGCGCTGGATCAAGGTCTGGATGACTTTGTCTTCGCTTGGCGACGGCGTGGCACTGGCGACGGCCGCGAGGCCTGTCCACAGGGCCAGTACGCAATAGACGCTTCGAACAAAGATGCGCAACATCGATTTCTTTCGTGAGCCGGAATGGCTCATCGTTTGTTTGGGAATGGTAGGCGTCGCTCGTCGGCGCTGTCAATCGACGGCCGGTCGGGTTTAATCTGGCGACTGCTTTCAATCAAGCATTTTTCAGACCACCGACGGACGTCCCGAATTGAGCTTCCCCGCCAACGAGCCCCACGATCCACGCGATCCGCTGGCCATCGCCCACGCGCTGGCCGATGCTGCAGCTGCCCACTCGATGCGCTGGTTTCGGATCTCGCTCGACATCATCACCAAGGTCGACGACAGCCCCGTGACGCTGGCCGATCGCGCTGCCGAAACCGCCATGCGCGAAATCCTCGGCGAGCGCTGTCCCGCCGATGGCATCTACGGCGAGGAGCACGGGCCCGAGCGTCTCGACGCCGACCGCATCTGGGTGCTCGACCCGATCGACGGCACACGCAGCTTCATTACCGGCTCACCGCTGTGGGGCACGCTCGTCGGCTTGCTGCAAGGCGGCCGCGTCGTCTTCGGCATGGTCGATATGCCGGTGCTCGGGGAGCGCTGGATCGGCCAGGCCGGCAGGGGTGCGCAGCGCAATGGCGAGACGGTCGAGGTCAGCAGCTGCAGGGCGATCGACAAGGCCCGCATCGTGACGACGTCGCCGGACATCTTCAACGCCGCCGACTGGCAGGCGTTCGACCGATTGAGCCGGCAGTGCGCCATGCGTCGCTTCGGCGGCGACTGCTACGGCTATGCGCAGTTGGCCGGCGGCACCATCGACCTGGTGGTGGAAACCGGCTTGCAGCCCTACGACTATCTCGGGCCGACCGGGCTGATAGAAGCCGCCGGTGGCGTCGTCACCGACTGGCTCGGCCAGCCCCTCGGCCTCGCGTCAGACGGTCGCGTCATCGCCGCCGCCACGCCTGAATTGCACCGCGCCGCGCTCGGCATCCTGAACGCTCGAAGCCCCGCATGATCCGTTGGCTGATCGTCGTCGTGCCGGCGCTGGTGCTGATGAGCGGGCTCACGCAGTGGCTGCGCAAGTTCGGCTTCGGCCGCTTGCCGGGCGATTTCGAATTCCGTGCGCTTGGACGTGAGTGGCAATTGCCGATCGCCAGCACGGTGTTGCTCAGCATGATCGCGGCACTCATCGCGCGCTGGATTTGAGTCCGACCTTTGAACATAACCAAGCGATAACCAAGGATCACGACCCGATGAGAGCCTGCGTCGACATCGGCGGCACCAAGGTGGCCGTCAGTCTTTCTCCTTCCGCTGATGTGCCGTTGCTCGGCCGTCGCAGCGAACCCACAGCCCGGACCGGCAACAACGACGCACTCGCGCTGCAAGTCATGCGGCTGATCGATGCGGTCTGTGCAGAGCAGGGCGTCGACCCGGCGTCGGTCAGCCGTGTCGGCGTGTCGACGACCGGCCCTTTCGAACTGCGCGACGGCAAGGTGGAAGTCGCCTCGCCCAACATTTGCGGCGGCATCGCTGGCCCATCAGGCGGCTTGCCCAATCAATGGATGACGGCGTTGCTCGAAGCGCCGCTGGCCCAGCGCTTTGCCTATGTGCGCGTGGAGAACGATGCCGTGTCCGCCCTCGAAGCCGAGCGCCAGTGGGGCGCGCTCAAAGGCATCGACGACTGCGCCTACGTCACCTGGAGCACCGGTATCGGCGTCGGCTTGTGCGTTGGCGGGCGGGTACTGCGCGGCAAGAACGGCAACGCCGGCCACGCCGGCCACAGCTTCGTGGTCGACGACGCCAGCGGCGCGCTGTGCGGCTGCGGCAACGTCGGCGATGTCGAGGCGCTGATCGGCGGCAACTCGATGGCGCGGCGCTTTCAACAATCGCCGGCCGACCTGTTCGCCGCTGCGGCCGCTGGCGAGACACATGCGCTACACATCGTCGATGCGCAGTGTCGCGTGATGGGCCGCATGCTCTACAACTTGATTGCAACGCTCGATCTGCAGCGCATCAGCCTGGGCGGCAGCGTGTTCTGGAACCACCGCGACTTCCTGCTGCCACGCCTGCAGTCGGAGATCGCCGGCAAGCTGGTGCCGCTGACGCGCGGAGTCGAACTCGTGCCGGCGGGGCTGGGCGACAAGGTCGGGGATTACGGCGCGCTGGCGCTGCTGGACTGATCTATCTAGAAAATCGGGAGCCACCAAGGAGGGGAGGCAGGCCTCAGGTGGTGCGTTTGCGCGTCAGGATGCGCGGCAGTTGCCGAAGTCGCAGCGCACCGCCAGGGTCTGCCCGCTGTTCCAGGCCAACGTATAGCGCTCAAAGCCAGGGCCCTTTTCCACCAACGTCGCAAGCGGCATGGCGGCGCAACTGCGGGCCTTGGCAAGCTTTTCGGCGTTGTAAGTGTCGACGCCCGTGCGACGGAATGTCAGCGCGGGGTTCGGAGCCGGCGGGCGCCAAGTCACGGTAACGGAAGGATCTGCGTTCTCATAGCCGCGGCGGGCCATGTCGGTTGGCGCAGGTGATCGGGCCCAAGCGCGCGTGATCTGGGTCGAAGCTCAGCCCTTGCCAGTCGCCTCGTTCAACGCCGCCAGAAAACTACGCCGCCACCAATGGATGTCCTGCTCGCGAATGCGTGCCAGCAACTTCTGGTGCCGCTGCCGACGCTCTTCCAGCGGCATGTGCAGCGCCTGCTGCACCGTCTCTGCCGTGCCGTGCGTGTCGTACGGGTTGACCAGCAGCGCTTCCTTCAGCTGTTCTGCCGCCCCGGCAAAACGTGACAGCACCAGCACGCCGGGATCTGCGGGGTCTTGCGCTGCCACATATTCCTTGGCGACCAGGTTCATGCCGTCGCGCAACGGCGTGACCAGCCCGACGGCCGCTGCGCGGCACAGCCCCGGCACGCGCTTGCGTGCCACCATTCGGTGGATGTAGCGCACCGGCATCCAGTCGAGCTCGCCGTAGTCGCCGTTGATGGCGCCGCACAGCGATTCGAGCTCGCGCCGGATGTCCGCGTAAGCGTCGACGCTCTCTCGTGTGGGTGAGGCGATCTGGATCAGCGTCGCGCTGCGGCGGTTCTCCGGGTAGTTGGCGAGCAGCTCCCGAAAGCTCCTCACCCGCTGTGGAATGCCTTTGGAGTAATCGAGCCGGTCGATGCCGAGCAAGAGGCGACGGCTCGAGTACTCGCGCTTCATCGTCTCGTACATCTCGCGGCCTTCTTTCGCATGCGTCAGCGCTGCGAACTCGTCCACGTCGATCCCGATGGGGAAGGCGCTGCAGCGCACCGTCTGCCCGAAAGCGCGGTACATGTCGTCGCCCAGCGCCTCGCCGTGCGCTTCGCCGATGACATAGCGCTCGAAGTGCTGGACGTCCTGGTGGGTTTGCAACCCGATCAGATCGAAAGCGAAGAGCGACCGCACGAGCCACTCGTGCTGCGGGATGGCCGCCATGATCTCTTGCGGAGGCAGCGGAATGTGCAGGAAGAAGCCCATGCGCTGCTTGCATCCCATGGCGCGCAGTTCAGCCGCGAGCGGAATCAGGTGGTAGTCGTGAATCCAGATGATGTCGTCCGGCTTCAACATCGGCATGACTTTGCGTGCGAACAGCTGGTTGACGCGCCGGTACCCTCCGATGAAGCCGGCGTCGAAGTGCGCCAGGTCGAGCCGGTAATGGAACACCGGCCACAGCACATCGTTGCTGTAGCCGAGGTAGTAGCTATCGTGATCCTCGCGGCTGAGATCGATCATCGCGAGCGTGACCGGGCCGGCCTGCTGCTTGTGCACTTCGCCTTCGCCGGCCGTGCCGCCTTCGACGATGTGGCCGCTCCAGCCGAACCAGAGTCCGCCGGTCTGTTGCAACGATTCGCCGAGTGCGACCGCGAGGCCGCCGGCAGCCGGTTTCCGTGGGTCGGCCACGCGATTGGAAATGACGACGAGGCGACCCATCAGCTGGCGTTCTTTCTTGGCTCGGCCAGCAGGTCGCGCGCCTGCACCAGCCATTCGTACACGGCGCGTGGCGAATCGAGTCGATGCAGCGCCTGGCTCGGGCCCGATCCCACCTTGATGGCGACACCGCCGAGCGGCTGCACGATGGCAAAGCCGGTCTCGTCCGTCGTATCGTCGCCGGCGAAGACGGGCACGCGACCCACAAACGGCGCCTCCCGCATGAAAGCGGTGATGGCAGTGCCCTTGTTGACGCCGGCTGGCTTCACCTCGAAGACGAATTTGCCGTGCAGCAGTTCGAATTGGGGCTGCCCATTGATAGCGCGCGCCATCGCATCGCGGCATACCGCTTCGAGCTGCGGCGCCATGCGGTAGTGCAGAGCGACCGCGGCATGTTTGCGTTCGACCAGCAGGCGTTCATGAACCCGCGCCAGTTCGTTGGCGGATTCGAGAATCAACGTGAGATCGGGCGCGCGCTGCTCGTCGATATGGCCTTCGGCGCTGCGGCGCTGCACGCCATGCTCGCCAGCCGCTGGCAATCGCAGTGGCGCAAGAAAGCGGTCGAGTACATCGATCTGTCGACCCGACACCACCGCCAGCGCGCCGCCGAGCAAGCCGTGCAGGTCGTGCAGCAACGGCACCAGCGCAGGCGGCACTTCGACCGCTTCGGGCGTGTCGGCGATGGCCACGAGCGTGCCGTCGAAATCGAGAAAGAGGGCGGCGTCGGGGGTAAGGCGAGGGGGTAACTGCATCGCCCGTCACCTTAGCAGCAGCAAGGCTGCGGGCGCGTCGGTCAATGCCGCAAATCCCGAGCAGGCTCCCACGGCAGACGGTGACCGTGCTCAATCGACCGATGCGAGCGCTTCGCCGACGGCGACGATTCGTGCGCGGGCGATGGCCTCACCAATCTTCGGGCCGGTGGCACCTGCCGCCTGCGCCTCTCGGGCGACGACGTCTGTTGCCACGCCCAGCGCGACGGCGAGGGCGTGATTCAGCCGGTCGCGCGGCGAATAGGGCCGCTCTTCGAGTCCCAGCCGGCCGCGTGCATCGCACTCGCACGCCAGCAGGACCTGGTCGAAGCGGCCCGGCTTGCGAAAGGCATCGCAGCGCTCCAGCAGCCGCACGACCGCTGCCGCGTTCAGTTCACCGCTGCGGTGAATGTTGCCGTGCTCACGCGCCACCACATCGGCCAGCTCGCGCAGTTCGACCGGCACGCGCCAGCGGTCGCACACGGCCCGCAGCAATTTGGCGCTGCGCTGTTCGTGGCCGATGTGGCGCGGCAGCACGTCGACCGCTGTCGTGCCTTTGCCGAGGTCGTGCGTGAGGCAGGCAAAGCGCACGGCCAGCGGTGCCTCGAGCCGCGCGCTCATGTCGAGCACCATCATCAAGTGAACGCCGGTATCGACTTCAGGATGGTGTGCGACGGGTTGCGGCACGCCCCACAGGCGATCGACTTCAGGCAGCAGCACGGCGAGCGCGCCGCACTCGCGAAGCACCTCGAACATGCGCGAAGGCGTGCGCGCCATCAGGCCGCGCGCCAGCTCTTGCCAGACCCGTTCGGGCACCAGCGCGTCGACCTCGCCAGCGGAGACCATCTCGCACATCAAGGCCATCGTCTCGGGCGCGATGGTGAAGTCTGAGAAGCGGGCAGCGAAACGGGCCACGCGGAGGATGCGCACCGGGTCTTCGCGGAACGCGTCGGTCACGTGCCGCAGCACCTTGTCGTGCAGGTCGCGCTGGCCGTTGAAGGGGTCGACGAGCGCCTCGATGCGGAGATCGGCAAGGTGTGCCGCGTCGGCTTGCCCGGCGGCAAGTGCGATCGCGTTGATCGTCAAATCGCGGCGCGCGAGATCCTGTTCGAGCGTGACGTCGGGCGAGGCGTGTATGACGAAGCCGCGGTAGCCCGGCGCGCTCTTGCGCTCGGTGCGGGCCAATGCGTACTCCTCGTGCGTTTCGGGGTGCAGAAACACCGGGAAGTCACGGCCAACCGGGATGTAGCGCAACCCCGACATCTCTTCGGGCGTGCTGCCCACGACCAGCCAGTCGCGGTCGCCGCCGGGCCGGCCAAGCAGAGCATCGCGGATCGCACCGCCGACGAGATAAGTTTGCATCCTGCGAGTTTAGGCAGGCGCTCGCGCCCTCAGCACTCCCTCAGCGCGCAGTACGGTAGGGCTCTTCGAAAGCGAGGAAGTCTTCTTCCACGAGCGCGTCGTCGATCCATGCTTTGACGCCTGGCAGCGCTTGCACGTGCTCGATGTAGTCGGTGACCGATTCGGGCACCGGCAGGCCGTAAGTCTTGATGCGCGAGCCGATCGGCGCGAAGTACGCGTCGGCGATAGTGAAGTGGCCGAACAACATGGGGCCGCCGTGGCGTTCGAGCAGGCCGGTCCACATCTGCACGATGCGGTCGAGGTCGCCCTTGACGGTCGGCTCGTCGCGGATGAGCCTTGCGCCGACTTCGGGCAGCGAGGCCTCGATGTTCATGACGCAATGGCCGCGCAGTCCGCCAAAGCCCGAGTGCATTTCGGCGCAGATGCTGCGAGCCCGCGCGCGGTCGTTGGCGAGCCGTGGCCACAGCGCCTTTTCGGGGAAGGTTTCGGCCAGGTATTCGGCGATGGCCAGCGTGTCCCACACCACCAGTTCGCCGTCGACCAGCATCGGCACGCGGGCTGCAGGATTGAGCGCGCCAATGGCGTTCTTGAAATGCGATCCGCGGTCGAATGAATCGAAGCGGACCATGACCTCGTCGAACGGAATGCCGGCCTGCTTCATCAGGACCCAGGGCCGCATCGACCAGGACGAGTAGTTCTTGTTGCCGACGTAGAGTTTGCGCATAAAGCCTTCAGTGGTCATCGATTCAGGGCAGGTCCTTGACGGGCTCCGGCACACGTTCGTCGCGCGGTCCGATGATGCCCAGCCGCGCTTTCAAAGACTGCGGCTGACCGGTCAACAACGCGGCGTAATTCGTGGTGTTGGCCAGCACCTTCTTCACGTAGTCGCGCGTCTCGGTGAAGGGCACGTTCTCGGCCCAGATGGCGGCGTCCATGGTCGGTCCGTTGCGCCAGCTGCGCGGCCGGCCGGGGCCTGCGTTGTAGGCCGCCGCGGCCAGTGCCATCGAGCCGCTGAAGTCATCGAGCGCGAGCTTCAGGTAGTTGGTGCCGATGGTGATGTTGGTGTCGCGGTCGTTGAGCTGGCCGGGCGTGAAGCCGGCCATGCCGATCTTGTTCGCCGTCCACTTGGCGGTGGCCGGCATCACCTGCATCAGGCCCGAGGCGCCGACGCCCGATCGCGCGTCCATGATGAAGCGGCTCTCTTGCCGGATCAGACCGTAAACGTAAGCCGGGTCGAGGCCGATCTCCTGGCTCTTGCGTATCACGGTGTCATGAAACGGCATCGGAAAACGTTGGTCCACATCGATCACGCCCTTGGTGCGCTCGCTGGTGTTGATGCAGCGGTCCCACACCTCGCGTTGGCAGGCCAGGTCTGCGGCTGCGAGCAGCGCGCGGTCGTCCATGCCGCCTTTGTCGTGCAGGTTGGTCGCGTAATTCCACTCGCGGGTGCCTTCGGGGCGAAGGCCCATTGCGATGGCATAGAGCGCGCGGTTCAACGCGGGGTTGGCGCGGGCCGCGGCTTTTTCTTCGGGCGTGAGCGGCGATGGACGGGTCGGCACTGCAGCGCGTTGGCCGAGCTCTTCGAGCGCCAGCAGTTCGTAAAAGCCACGCGTGCCTGCAATGGTGTTGTAGAGCATGCTGGCCTGGGCCTTGTTCTGCTCGCCCCCCAGGGCAGTAAGCGCACGGGCTTTCCAATAGACCCAGGTCGGATCAAGCTGCGCTTCTTCGCTCATCGCATTGACCGCGACCTGCACGTCTTTCCATTGCGCGTTGCGAAGCGCTGCGCGCACCTTCCATCCGAGCATGTCGTCGGAGAGGTCGCTGTTCTTCGTCACGTTTGCAAAGTAGCTGTTCGCCAGCGGCGAAAGCTTGCTGGCAGCTTGCCGGCCGATAGCGCCCCACAGCCAGTTGCGCTCTTCGGGCGACAACATCGGCCCCCATTTGCTGTCGAGTTGCGCCGCGGCCATTTCCGGGTCGGCGATGGCAGTCTTGATGAGCGCCAACACCACCAGTTCCTTGCGCGACTTGGCGGCGACGAAGGCGCGTCCGATGAGGAACTTGGGCGCGCTGGCATTCAGCTCGTCGAACAGCGGCACCGCGTCGGGCGCCACCAGATTGACGGCGTTGCGCGCGGCCTGCGGGCGATTGGCTTCGATCGAGAGCCGAGCTTTCTTCCAGGCGTCGTTCGGCGACATCAAGCGCGCCGAGATCATGCGGTCGGCAGCGGTGAGGCAACCATCGTCGGCGTCGCGCTGGGCCAGCCAGCTCCTGCGAACCAGGTCCGCTTGCTCTTGCGTCGGCGCACCGGTCCGGGCCAGGCTCGACAGGATGGCATAGCAGCGCACTTGCGCGTCGTCGCCCATTCGGTAGGAGGGATGCATGCCGGCGACGCCGTCCCAGTCGCGACGTTGCCCGAGCACCAGCAGCCAGTCATTGCGCAACCGGTCTTCTTGATAAGTGCCTGCGTAGCGAGTCAGAAAGTCTTGCACCTCGAGCGGGCTGGCCTCTTGGAGGCGCGCCTTGAGTTCCCAATAAGCGGCCCACGGTTCGAGCGCGCTGCCGCGGGCTTGCGGCAGCAAGGCGGTGAGGCGGCCCTTGTCTCCACGTTGAAACGCCTGCTTCATTTGCAGCATGACGTCGTCGTTGCCGGTTTGGGCGCAAGCCGGTTGCAACACGGCAGCGAGTGCGAGCACAACGGCCGAACCTGCGACAGAAATCGCGACGGAAGAAGAGGAACGCGGGCGCAAGCGTAGGGGTGCCAAAATGCTTCGAAACTGCATAGCGAGATTATGGACAAAGCACACGATGGAAACGCCGGAGAAAACCGGTCGGAAACGGCTGCATTTCTCAAAGCGCAATTGCGCGCAGCCTTGATCGAACAACGTCTGGCCTTGCCCAATAGGCTACAGCGCGCCGATCTTTTGCAGCGCGTGATGCGCATCTGGCTGGTCGGAAGGCCCGACACCGTCATCGGCGCCTACTGGCCGATCAAGGGTGAGTTCGATCCGTTGCCGGCACTGCATCGCTGGAAAGAAGACGGCGAACTGCTCGATGAACCGCATCGCCGCCGCATCGGCCTGCCGGTGGTCGACCGTGTGCACAAGACGCTGACTTTTCACTCGTGGTACCCGGGCTGCCCGATGGAAAACGATGCTTACGACATCCCTAAGCCGAAAGACACGGAGATGATCGTGCCGACGCTGCTCTTCGTGCCCTGCCTCGGCTACAGCGCGGGCGGCTATCGGCTGGGTTACGGTGGTGGCTTCTACGACCGCACGCTGGCGACGCTGCAACCGCGGCCGTTCACGGTGGGACTCGGCTTCACGCAAGGTTTCCTGGACGACCTGGAGCCCGAGGCCCATGACATGCCGCTCGATGCCATCCTGAACGATAACGGCGTGGTCTGGCCAGTCGGCTGAAGCCGAATCGAAAGCCCCGTCGACGCTCTAATCGATGTAGTCGACGGTATCCGGGTCAGGCGCTTCACCGATGACACCGCGCGTCGTGGAGGCCTGCAGCTCCAGCCACTCGCAAAACGCCTTGATCTCCGGACGCATTGCATTGCGCGGCCCGACGATCAGCCAGTAGGCCATCGGTGAATCCATGCGGTGTTGCGGCAGCACCTCGACGAGATCGCCGTTGGCCAGACTTTCGGAAATGAGCGAGCTGCGCGCCAGCACCAGCCCCTGGCCGGTCAGCGCGGCTTGCACCATCTGGTAGGCGTAGTTGAAGTAGAGCCAGCGCTTGGGTTGCGCGCGGCCGAGCCCGTGTACTTCGAACCAGCGGCGCCAGGTCAGCCATTCCAGGTGCGTGCGGTGCGCATCGCCAGCTTCGATCAGCGCAAAGCGCGCGATGTCAGCCGGCGTCTTGATGGGCGCTCCGCTCTTGATGAGCCAGGGGCTGGCGACCGGTGTCAGCGTTTCGCCGAAAAGCCGTATCGATCCTGCGGGCATGTGGGCGCCCGTGCCATAGCGCAATGCCATGTCGACGTCGGCCACTTCGAGATCGACGGCCGTGTCGCTGGCGTCGATGCGGATGTCGATATCAGGATGGTCGCGCTGAAAAGCTTCGAGCCGGGGGATAAGCCACATCGAGGCGAACGAGGCGAAAGTGGTGAGCGACACGCTTTTGCGTCCCGCGCTTTGCCGGATCTGCCGCACCGCGCCGTCGATGCGCGGCAACGATTGCTGCACCGACAGCAGCAGCTGCGCGCCGGCACTCGTCAGCTCGACGGCGCGTGTATGGCGCAGGAAAAGACTCACCCCCACTTCTTCTTCGAGCGCCTGAATTTGCCGGCTCACAGCGGATTGCGTCAGCGCCATCTCTTCGGCGGCGGCACGAAAGTTGAGGTGCCGCGCCACGGCTTCGAAGGCGCGCAGATTACCTGCCGAAATCGGCCGGGAGCGCAGATGAGTCTGGGAATGCTGCATATCGATTGATGCGAAAACGGAATCAATAGGCTACCGCGTTTTCATTGGACCGCCAACGGAGCAAAGGAGATCATTCATTCCCGAATCGCGCTATTGATGTCAAGGCGCTTCGGTAACACCGTTCAGGAGAACACCATGGCAGCCGCTTACACCACGTCTTCGCTTTCGCCTCTGTCGCTGCCGGTTCGGGCCGCCACGGTTCCGCCGGCGGTGCGCCGCGGCGCCTGGCAGCTCCCGGTCGGTCAGGCGGCCAGTCTCAAGGCAGCGAGCACCAGCGTGTTGCGCGTGCGGCAAGGCCGGGTCTGGGTCACACGCGACGCAACCGACAAGTGGGGCAGCGAGGACGTCGTGCTGGCACCCGGCGAGTCGATGACGGTCGAAGCGGGTCAGCGCATAGTGATGGAGCCATGGGACGGCTTCGGCGCAACTTACACGTGGGACGCTGCAACGACGCTGGCGGGTTGAGCCAACGTCGATGCCGTCCACGGCGATGGTCGAGTCATTCGAGATTGCCTACCTGGCGGCGAGGTCGCGCAGATCGGTTTGATAAGCCCGCAGCCGTTGCACGGCCTTTTGGCGCTGCTCTGGCCGCGTGGCGTTGTGTAGCGTGGCGACGTACCGGCAGCCTTCTTCCAGCATGCCTTGCTGATAGTCGCGCCATGCACCGGGCCGAGGCTCGGCGATGCGGTGCACGTAGGCCTGGATCACCGGTTGTGCGTCTGCGGCCGAGGTTCGCTCGGCGTTGAACCTGCGCAGCAACACGAGCGCTTCCTGCTGGCGTTTGCGGCGCTCGGCATCGACCCGCTTCGCATCGAACATCGACTGCGCGGTGAGGCGGTTCAAAAGGTCGCGTTGGTCGTTGTCCAGGCGGCCGTAGAAATCCTCGTTCTGTTCCAGAAACTTGTCGTAGCGCTTTTCCTGCTGCTGCGCAGGTGTGCGCTCGACCCAGTCTTTCACGTACTCGGCGTCGTTCTTCGCGTACTTGCGCGCCAGGGTTTGCAACTGAGCCTCGCTCAGCGTGACGGCGAGCGCCGCGCCCGGCGCTTCCGCCCGTTCGGCTGCTGCTACTAGACGCGTTCGGACATCGGCCACCAGTTCGCACGCCTGCGCCGACGTGATGTCGTTGGGCGCCAGTGCCTCCGCTTTTTGCAGCACGGCGACGATCTTGGGCAACTCGGTTTCCCGATGCCAGGCGAGCAACGCCGTGAGGTCGTCCTTTGACTTGGGTGTCTGGGCCCCGCTGAAGTCGACATAGCCATCGAGCCACCAGTAGGCGACCTCGGGCAGGTTGTTGTAGGCGAGCTTGATGGCGCTGCAGCCGGTGAGCACGGCGCCGAACGCCAGCGCCGCGATAATTCCGCTCATCCGGGTGCAACGCATTCGGTAAAAAAGACGCATGAATCAGATTCCGCAACAAGAGATCGACGAGCCGGTCGACGTCGTCGTAATGGCGGCCGGCCGCGGCACACGCATGAAGAGCAGTTTGCCCAAAGTGTTGCACCGTCTGGGTGGGCGCGCGCTGCTCTCGCATGTCATCCAGACGGCCGCGCAAATCGGCGCTCGCAACGTGGTGGTGGTCACAGGCCATGGCGCGGCCGAAGTGGAGCAGGCCATCGGCAGCAGCAACGCCGCGGTGCCGCTCCAGTTCGTGCGGCAGGTGCCGCAGCTCGGTACCGGACACGCCGTGCAGCAGGCGATGCCCGTGTTGCCCGACGACGGCACGGTGCTGGTGCTCTCCGGAGACGTGCCGCTGATCGGCGCCGATACGCTGCGCGCATTGCTCGAAACCAGCGCCGGCCGTCGGCTCGCCTTGCTGACGATCGAGTTCGATGACCCGACCGGCTATGGCCGCATCGTGCGCGATATCGATGGCGAGTCGGTGCAGGCGATCGTCGAACACAAGGACGCCGACGAAGAGCAACGCGCCATTCGGGAGGTTTACAGCGGCGTCATGGCCGTACCGGCCCGCCTGTTGAAAGACTGGCTCGCACGGCTGGACAACCGCAACGCGCAGGGCGAGTTCTACTTGACCGATATCGTGAAGCTGGCAGCCATCGACGGTGTGCCGGTGCTGGCGAAACTGACGACCGATGCCTTGCAGGTGGCCGGCGTCAACAGTCCGACGCAGTTGGCTGCGCTAGAGCGGGCCTGGCAATTGCGGCAGGCGTCGACCCTGATGGAAGCCGGCGTGCGGCTGGCCGACCCGGCGCGCTTCGATTTGCGCGGCACGCTGTTCTGCGAGGCCGATGTGGAGATCGACGTCAACTGCGTGTTCGAAGGTGCGGTCTCGCTGGGCGCGGGGGTGCGCGTCGGCGCCAATTGCGTGATCGCCAATGCGCGCATCGACACGGGCGCGGTGATTCATCCCTTCACGCACATCGACGGCGAGAAGATGGGCGTGACGGTGGGCGCCGGCGCGCTGGTCGGACCTTTCGCGCGCCTGCGCCCCGGCGCACGGCTTGGGGCAGACGTGCACATCGGCAATTTCGTCGAGGTCAAGAACTCGACGCTGGCGGCGGGTGCCAAGGCGAATCACCTGGCCTACCTCGGCGATGCGACCGTCGGCGAGCGCGTCAATTTCGGCGCGGGCAGCATCACCGCCAACTACGACGGCGCTAACAAGCACCGGACCATCATCGGCGACGACGTGCACATCGGTAGCAACTGCGTGCTGGTCGCACCCATCACCATTGCTGCGGGCGGCACGGTGGGCGGCGGCTCGACGGTGACGAAATCGACGGAGCCGAATGTGCTGACCGTGTCGCGCGGACGGCAGGTGAGCTTCGGTGACTGGACGCGTCCCAAGAAAGCGCCGAAAGCCTGAGGCTCGGCGCAGTCAGGACAGCGGCACCTTCGGCTCGAACTTGGCGCGCTTCAGGCTGAAGAACGCCTTCACGTTGCGCACGTTGGCGTCGGCAGAAAAGAGACGCTGCGCCAGCGCAAGGTAGCCGGGCATGTCGCGCGCCGCGACGATCAGGACGAAATCCGGCCCCGGCGACACGCGATAGCACTGCTGAACCG